>JAGCNK010000024.1 GCA_017645985.1 Bacteroidales bacterium
TGAGATTCTGCCTCTTCCTGCGCAAACAAATCTGCACTTCCGAAAAAGAGCATTCCTGATATTGCCAATAATGAAAATATCTTTTTCATGTTGTGTTTTTAGTTTTAATTATACGATAATTGATACTTAATTTAATTTTTTGCGGAGAGAGGGGGATTCGAACCCCCGATACACTTTTGGCGTATACACGCTTTCCAGGCGTGTTCCTTCAACCACTCGGACATCTCTCCTTAGATGCCTTTTCGCTAAAATTCACGGTACGAAATTATAAAAAGAAAATGTAGTTAAAAAAAAATTAACAAAAAAAATACAACTTTTTTTGCATTTTATTTACACCCTTTTTGCAACCCATTGAATATTAGCGTTTTGTATATTAAGCGCCAAAGTGCGAAGATTTCACATTACGGTCGATTTTGCGCATCAGTCCCTGCAATACTGCTCCTGGACCGCACTCAATTACCTCGTCGACGCCTGCTGCCGCCATATTCTGGATGGTCTTGGTCCAGCGTACGGGCGATGTGAGCTGCTTGATAAGGTTCTGCTTGATTTCCTCGGCATCGGTGTGAGGCATTGCGTCAACATTCTGATATACAGGACACTTGGGTGCTGCAAACTTGGTTGAGTCGATGGCCTGCTGCAATTCGGTTTGTGCGGGAAGCATCAGCGGCGAATGGAACGCTCCGCTTACTGCCAGTTTCACAACTCGTTTTGCGCCAGCTTCTTCAAGCTTCTTAGAGGCTTTGTCCACGCCCTGCTCTGTACCAGAAATCACGATCTGACCAATGCAGTTGTAGTTGGCTGCCACTACTGCGTCGCCTTCCTGAGTGGTTTGTGCGCAGATGTTTTCGATAACCTCGTCGTCGAGTCCGAGCACTGCCGCCATAGAGCCTTTGGACGATTCGCAGCATTTCTGCATTGCGGCTGCGCGTTTGGCCACGAGCGAAAGTCCGTCGGCAAACGAGAGCGCGCCGGCTGCTGTAAGAGCCGAGAACTCACCGAGCGAGTGTCCGGCAACGAAGTCGGGGTTGAAATTGTCGGGGTCGGCAAGTACCGACACTACCGAATGTATAAAAATACAGGGCTGTGTTACCTTGGTCTGCAACAGCTGCTCTGCCGTGCCTTCAAACATAAGGTTTGTGATATCGAAACCCAGCACGTCGTTGGCCTGGTTGAAAAGCTGCTTGGCTGTGTCGGATTTTTCGTAAAGGTCTTTGCCCATTCCGGGAAACTGCGATCCCTGTCCGGGGAATACGTATGCTTTCATTGCTTTGCTGTTTTTATAATTTCGGGCAAAGTTAATAATAAATATATATGGTGTGCCTTTTTTTCGATTTTTTTTACAATACCTGATAACGTTTGCCAGGCAGCGACTTGATAACGTCCTTAAATTCAAGGGTGAGCAATATGGGCGACAGCTCGCTCATAGGTATGCCCGACTCGGCGGAGATTAGGTCAATGCCGCTTTCGCCGTTTTTGCGCAGGGCGTCCACAATGCGTATCTCCTTGGGGTCGAGGCTGCAAAACTCAAGCTCGGTCTGCACAGGGTCGGATATCTTGGGGGTGTTCCAGCCCATCAGCTGCTCCAGTGCGGCGTGACCCGTAAGTAGCGTGGCCTTGCCGTCGCATATCAGCTGGTTGCATCCGGTGTAGTTCTTGTCGGTGGCGCGTCCGGGAAATGCGAACACCTCGCGGCGGTACTGCGAAGAATACTCGGCGGTAATGAGCGCACCGCCTTTCTTGCGGCTCTGCACTATGATGAGAGCGTCGCAAAGGCCTGCCACAATGCGGTTTCTGCGTGGAAAGTTGGTTTTGGAAACTGGATGTCCGTAGTAATACTCGGTTATGAGCATTCCGGCTCCGCGAACTATCTGTTCCGACATCTCGCGGTTTTCGGCAGGATAAATCATATCGAAACCGTGTCCCAAGACCGCCGCAGTGGGAACGCCAAACTTGATCGACGCCTGATGGGCGTATGTGTCGGCGCCGGCAGCCAGTCCGCTTACTATCACCGCGCGTATGCCGTCGGCTTTGAGCCCCTCCACAAGGGCGTAGATGTTGTCGCGACCCTCCGAGTCGGTAAGCCGTGAGCCCACAATGCCTATGGTGCGGCAAGTGTCGAAATTGACTCCGCCACCTTTGGTGTAATATAATATAGGTGCGTCGTCGCATTGCGCAAGCTTGCGGGGATAACTGTTGTCTTGGTAATATGTGATTGATATGTTGTTTTTTATGGCTAAATCTATCTGACGCTTGGCATCGTCGATAATGGATTGCGAGCTTAGCGCCTCCACTATCTTCTGAGGAAACTTGCCAGAAGCACGCAGCAAGTCGCGCTTTTCAAACACCTGTCTGGCGTCGCCCGCCCAGTTGACGAGCTTGCGAGCCGTGCTGCTGCCCACACCGGGTATCATTGTCACAGCCACTGAGTAGACGGCGTCTTGATTGAGTTCCATAATTATTTGGGAGCTTTGAAATATAGAACCACACCTATTATAGTATAGATGATATTTGGAATCCATACTGCCAGCAACGGAGGCAACGAAGTGCCTTTGGCAAACTCGCAGAACACCTGCATAAAGAGTATATAGCTGAAACTCAATGCTAAACCGATACCGAGGTTGATACCTATTCCGCCCCTCACCTTCTTGCACGATAGCGTTACGCCAATCAATGTGAGAATAAAGCAGGCGAACGGGAAGGCTATACGCTTGTAGCTCTCCACCAGGAAGGTCTCGATATTGTCGCTACCGCGTCGGCGCTGCTCGTCGATATAGTCGTGAAGCTCGGGACTTGAAAGAGTCTCGATCTGCTCCAGACGCTGGTTGAAGTCGGTAGGAAGTATTGCGAGCGTGGTGTCCATCTTTCGTCCGGTCACCACCGAGTCGGTTTCGCCATTCAGATACCTTATATAATAGTTGTTGATTGTCCACTTGTTTTTGGTGGAATCCCAGGCGATATAGTCGCTCATCAGCTTCTCTTTCAGCACCTTGCCGTCGAATTTCTCCCACGAGAACTTGTAACCGATATTCGACGACGTAACATAGTTCTGCATGTAGACGTATGTGTTGGGGTCGGTCTGACGGTGGATGTTGCGGTCGCTGTTGTTGTAAGGGTTGTTGACATAGATGTTTTCAAAGTTCAGCCTGATTTCGTTGGCAGGAGGAATAACGTATGCGCTCAAGAAAAACGACAGCAAAGCCAGTATTGCCGCGCTCTCAAAATACGGCACCAGCATACGGCGGAAACTGATACCCGCGCTGAGTATGGCTATTATCTCGCTGTTGCCCGCCAGCTTCGAGGTGAAGAATATCACCGAGATAAAAATGAACAAGAACATAAACATATTTGCGTAATAGGGCGCAAAGTTGAGGTAATAGTCGAACAGGATAGCCTCGAAGGGGGCTTTCTTCTCGATAAAGTCGTCGAGTTTTTCCTGAATGTCGAACACGATAATGATAGAAATCAGCAGCACAAGCGAATAGAAGAATGTGCCGAGAAATTTTTTCATTATGTAGCGGTCTAATATCTTGAACATTTTTTTGTCTCTATTATATATAATGTGTATAAAATCAAATTCGCTGCATCATCTCCTTGGCAGCACCGTCTTTCCAGTCGGCAAAAGTACCGTCGAGAATACGCTCTCGGATGGTCTTAACAAGGTTGAGATAGAATGCGAGGTTGTGTATCGAGGCTATCTGCGCTGCAAGACGCTCGTTGGCTGTTACCAAGTGACGGAGATAAGCCTTTGAGTAATAATGATCTACAAACGAAGTGCCGTCGGGGTCGAGTTCCGAGAAATCCATCTTCCATTTCTCGTTTTTCATATTCATAGTGCCTTTGGAGGTGAATAACATACCGTTGCGGGCGTTTCGGGTGGGCATCACGCAGTCAAACATATCGATACCGCGAGCCACACCTTCTATAATATTGGCAGGCGTGCCCACACCCATCAGGTAGCGGGGCTTGTCCTTGGGCAAAATATTGTTCACCACCTCTATCATCTCGTACATCATCTCCACAGGTTCGCCCACAGATAGTCCACCGATAGCGTTGGCGTCCATCTCCTGTTTGGCGATAAACTCAGCCGACTGCTCGCGGAGGTCGCGGTATACGCTGCCCTGCACAATGGGGAGATAAGCCTGCGAATGTCCGTAAAGAGGTTCGGTTTCACGGTAATGCTTAACGCCACGCTCAAGCCACTGGTGAGTGAGTTTCAACGACTTGGCTGCATACTTGTAGTCGCAAGGATAAGGGGTGCACTCGTCTAACGCCATCATAAAGTCGCTGCCTATGGTGCGCTCAATGTCTACCACGTTTTCGGGAGTGAAAATATGCTTGCTGCCGTCGATATGCGAACGGAAGGTGACGCCCTCGGGAGTGAGTTTGCGGTTTTCGGCAAGCGAGAACACCTGGAATCCGCCGCTGTCGGTAAGTATGGGACGGTCCCAATGGATAAACTTGTGCAATCCTCCTGCCGTCTTGATCACCTCCATACCGGGACGGAGATAAAGATGGTAAGTGTTGCCGAGTATAATCTGCGCGTTGATGTCGTCGCTCAATTCGGTCTGATGAACGCCCTTGACCGAACCCACAGTGCCCACAGGCATAAATATAGGTGTGGGAACGCTTCCGTGGTCGGTGGTGATAACACCTGCGCGGGCGTTGGTGCGCGTGTCGTTATGTTTTATTTCGAACTTCATTTACAAAAATTTCCAGTTTGCAAAGATAAACCATGAATTCGTTTTTGCATCAAACAATCACAAAAAAAAACATATTTTTTTATTTTATAACAATTTATTAAAAAATGGTTTGTACATTTGCACCAAATAGACAAACATCAATGTTGGAAGAAATAACATCCTTGTTTAAGGATATATATAGTTGGGAATTTTGGCTAACATGCTGCCTGATACTTGTTTGGATAGTGCAGATGTGCTACTACCTCGGTGTATTTGTCCGCATCCGCCGCAAGCCTAAGGCAAAGCAATACCTCAGCCCCGTGCCCGTTTCGGTGGTGATATGCGCCCGCAACGAAGCCGCCAACCTGCGCGAGAAACTACCCGCAGTGCTCGAACAAGACTATCCCGACTTTGAGGTGATAGTGGTAAACGACAGCAGCACCGACGACAGCGCACTCGTGCTTGCCGAACTCAAACAGAAATATCCCAAACTGTACGTTACCGAAGTGCCGTTCGACCGCAAATTCTCGCACGGCAAAAAACTTGCCCTCACAGTAGGCATCAAGGCCGCCAAAAACGAGTGGCTTCTGCTCACCGACGCCGACTGCATGCCCGTGTCGAAATGGTGGATCAAGACAATGAGCCAGAATTTCTCCGACCAGAACGACATCGTGCTCGGATACGGAGGCTACGACCAACGCAAAGGATTTCTCAACCGACTAATACGCTACGACACAGTATTTATTGCTATGCAATACTACACCTACACCGAAATAGGAATGCCTTATATGGGTGTTGGCAGAAATATGGCTTACCGCAAGTCGCTGTTTGAAAAGACCCGTGGATTCTCGAGCCACAGTTACCTGATGTCGGGCGACGACGACATTTTTGTAAACCAGAACGCCCAGAAAGGCAGAATTGTGTGCGAAACCAACTCGGCATCGTTTACCCTCTGCGAACCCAAGGAGAGTTTCAGCCAGTGGAACAAACAGAAACAGAGACATTTTTCGGCATCAGAACGGTACAAAACCAAACACAAGGTGGTTTTGGCAATGGAAACACTGTCGCGCACTTGCTTCTATATTGGATGCATAGCGCTTTCTTTTTTTCATCCGCTGTATTTTATTACACCAATTTTGTTTTTTACAAGATATTTTGTATATTTATACGCGATTTCAAAAGCCTCTTCCAAGTTTAACACCAAGGGAGTAGCAGCCGCTGGAATACTTTTTGACATAATACTACCTTACATAAACGCATTACAACTAATTTTAGGAAAAATTCGCAAGGACAGACTCACATGGAAATAGAAAACGAAAACACAGGAAACAGTTCATTCTCGGAAAAAGCAA
>JAGCNK010000159.1 GCA_017645985.1 Bacteroidales bacterium
GAGGTTATCGTGTCGTCTACACGTGCCGGACTCAAGACTCCTGTGGCGTATAGCAATATCAATCAGGAGGATATACAAAAGCAGAATTTCGGAAAGGACATTCCTTTCCATCTTGCTGCCACACCTTCTATTACTACTACAAGCGACGCTGGCAACGGCGTGGGCTACACCGGCATACGTGTGCGCGGAACAGATCCTTCGCGTATCAACATCACTGCCAACGGAATCCCTGTAAAAGATGCCGAAAGCGCTCAGGTTTATTGGGTGAATATGGCAGATTTTGCGTCAAGCACCAAAAGTCTTCAAATTCAACGCGGCGCTGGCACTTCAACCAATGGTTCTGGTGCTTTTGGAGCAACTCTTAATATGCAAACCGAAAGCGTGGGTCAAGATGCTTACGCTCAGGTAGATGCAAGCGCAGGTTCGTATGGCACACACAAAGAAACCGTTCGTTTTAGCAGCGGACTTTTAAAAGAGCATTGGGGCGTTCAAGGACGTGTATCGAACCTCCATTCCGACGGATACATCGACCGTGCACGCACCGACCTTCAATCGTACTTTATCCAAGGCGGTTATTTTTCCGATAAGACTGTGGTTAAGTTTGTGAATTTCAGCGGACAAGAGGAGACTTACCACGCTTGGGATTACACTGCCAAATGCGACCAGGAGGCCTACGGACGCACCTTCAACTCGTGCGGCATTATGGCATATGATGACAATTACACCCCCATAGCGTATTACGACAAGCAGATCGACAAATACACTCAGCAGAATTTTCAGTTGCTCGTGGATAAATACATCAACCCGTTCCTCACGTTCAACGCAGGACTTCATTACACCCACGGTTTCGGATATTATCAGGAATACAAGATGGGAAAGACAATCGCAGAATATCTCCTGAGCACAGATTGGGATGAAGAAGCAGACCTTATCCGCAAAAAGGCAATGGATAACGATTTCTTCGGCGCTGTTGGTTCGCTCAACTTCGACAACAAAAATGGCCTCACAGCCACTCTCGGCGGCGGTTGGAACAAGTACGACGGCGGACACATCGGAAACGTTCTTTGGTGCGAAAAAGTGGATCTTGCCTCCGACCACGAATATTACAACAACAACGGCGTAAAAATCGACGGCAACATCTACGGCAAGGTAAACTATCAGATAACCAAATTTTTAAACGCATTTGTAGACCTTCAATACCGCCACACAAGCACCAAAATGAATGGTCCGAGCGACGATTTTGACAACTACGAGCAAATAATCTACGCCAACACATACCGCTACGACTTTTTCAATCCCAAAGCGGGAATCTTCGCCGACATCACCGACAATGACAAAGTATACGCTTCGGTAGCCGTAGCACACAAAGAGCCTACCCGCAATGACTACGAAGAACATCTCGGCGCCGACATCAAGGCAGAGCAGCTCACCGACTACGAGATTGGTTACAAACGCCTCGGCAAGGTGTTCTCAGCAGGATTGAACTATTATTATATGTATTACAAAAATCAGTTTGTACTTACCGGTCAGCTCAACGAGATAGGAGAGATGATAGCCTCTAACGACAATTCAGGTCGCAGTTACCGCGCAGGAATAGAACTTGAAGCCGCTTTTCAGCCGGTTGATTGGTTCCGTTGGGACGCTAACGCCACTTTCAGCCGCAACCGAAACAAGCATTTCACCGTAGCAATCGATGATCCAGAAGTTTACAATCCCGACGACTCATCTACTCACGGAACCGAAGCAGTGGATTTAGGCAGCACACCCACAGCATTTTCGCCGGAGGTAATTGCTAACAACATATTCACATTTAACAAGAAAGGATTTTCGGCATCGATAGTTACCCGTTTCATCGGAAAACAGTATCTAACCAACTATGGTTTCGAATATTACGTATGCGACGGCAAACGTGAGAAATACATCCCCGACGGTGCAAAATATTCCTTGATGCTCGACAAGTTTACCACCACCGACATCAACCTTTCGTACACTTTCAATTTCAGAGTTCCCAAATCATTGACTCTTGGCGTGTCGATTTACAACATATTCTCAGCCGAATACGACAACAACGGATGGGGCGGCTGCCTGGTAAACACCAAATCCGACGGAAGTTTATATGCGTGGAATCACTACAAAAAAGTAGGAGCGTGGGGCGCCGGTTTTGCACCATCTGCACCGATTAATTTCTTGGTTCACGCAAGCATTAAATTTTAACAAGCTATATGGCAGAGTATTTTCAAGAAAACTGGTTAGAAATCGTCGGCACGATTATAGGCTTTGTGTATCTATGGCAAGAGGTTAAAGCCTCTATATGGCTGTGGCTCACTGGCATAGTTATGCCGGCGATTTATACTGTGGTGTATTACAAAAGCGGACTTTACGCCGATTTTGGTATTCAGATCTATTACATTATTGCCGCCATTTACGGTTTTTTGGTTTGGAAATTCGGCAAAAAGGACTACAAAAAAGCAGAACTTATGATTGTGCATACCTCTGCACGTCAGGCTGTTGTGCTTGCTGTTATAGCGGTTTTGGTTTTTATTCCAATTTATTTAATTTTGACCAGCTTTACCGACAGCACAGTGCCGTTTTACGACTCGGCAACCACCGCCCTCAGCGTTGTAGCATTGTGGATGTTGGCTAAGAAACACGTGGAGCAATGGTTTGTATGGATTGCCGTAGATGCCGTTAGTTCAGGACTTTACTTCTACAAAGGAATCTATTTCACCGCCGTTCTTTACGCCGTTTACACTGTGGTAGCAATTTACGGTTACAAAAAATGGAACTTAATGGAAAAAACCCAGTACAATGATAACGTTTGATTTTCAACCAGATACAGTTATTCTCGGCGGCGGCACTTACCCGATGCACCCCATACCGCAGACCCTTTTGCAAAACGCTCCCCGTGTGCAGTGTTGCGACGGTGCGGCTCAAGAATTTATAGCTCGTGGCAACACTCCTTGGCGCATTATCGGCGACGGCGACTCTATGTCCGACGAAATCCGTCTGCAGTTTGCCGACCGCATCCGCATATTCGCAGAGCAGGAGACCAACGACCAGACCAAGAACGTGATGTACGCCCGCGACCACGGTGCCAAGCGCATTGCAATTGTGGGAGCCACAGGCCGCCGCGAAGACCACACCATCGGCAATATCAGCCTATTGACCGAATACAACAAAATGGGTCTCGAAGTGCGCATCTACACCGACAACGGAATGTTTGTAATATGCAATGGCACAACGTCTTTTGGCGTCAAACCCGGCACTCAGATATCCATTTTCAATTGGAAAGCCCGCAATTTCTCGTCAGAAGGTCTCCGCTACAAGCTTTTTGATTTTGACGCTCTCTGGATGGGCACGCTCAACGAGGCTACACAAAACGTGGTAACTATCAATGCCGAAGGCGTTTACATTGTTTATGTAAATTATTTGTAGAAAAGGAAAAAAACTTTACATATTTCCAAAACAAGCAATATTTATACTTAAACAATGATGCTTGGTTGTGAAATCTTTGTAGGGTTTTAAGCGGTTTGGGGCTATGTAATTTTGATTGAAATAATCAAAACAGTCTTTTTCGAATCTGATAGAAACCACGCAGCCAAACACGTTGAACCCTACGCCGTAAAACATAGTAAAACCTTCATTTACAGTTTTTTTGTCGATATATTCTCCTGTGGCTTTTAAGGTGATGTTGTACCTTCCGCCCGCTTCCCCTATAAAACCTATATAAAAATTGCCTAATGTAAGTCGCAAATTCAATTCGGGTGCTATAGATTGACGTGTAAAATCAATATAGCGGCTGTAGCCCGGGAGCTTCGCCTCCCAATTTTGACGTTCGTAATTGATCGTAAACTGAAAACCGAGCGGAGTTTCCTCAGGGTCGGGCATACATCCTACTGTATATCCTATGGCAAAATTCTTAAATTTCCAATCCATTGTGTTGATTTGAGCCTCACCTTTTGGAGTGGAGATTATCTCTTTAGTTGGTATTGCCATTCTAACAATAGGAACAAGCGGATGGCGATGCATAAAAGAATAAGCCGTAGCAAAAGGCATCGCAACACATCCATAAAAGGGATTCGAAACGGTGATAACAGGATGAAACTCCCAAAGTGTCTCTTGCCCAAATGATTTGTTGCCAAACATCGTTAAGCACAATGCCCCGATGCAAAATACTTTTCTGAATTTCATTTTCCGTAATTTTGCGGCAAAGATACACTATTTTACAAATAATTTCTACTTTTGTCACAAATTTAAGCAGCAATGACACCATCCCGCTATACACTTTTGCAGTCCCAATTACAAAACCGCGTCCTCCTTCTCGACGGCGCGATGGGAAGCCTTATTCAGCAGTACAACCTTTCGGAAGAGGATTTCACCGGCGACAAGTTCGTGGGTGTGACGCTCCAAATGAAAGGCAACAACGATATTCTGAATATCACCAAACCTCAGGTTATCAAAGAGATACATTCAAGATACCTGCAAGCCGGATGCGACATCATCGAGACCAACACTTTTAACGGAACGTCGATTTCGCAGGCTGATTACAATACGCAAAAGTATGTTTATGAGATAAATTTCAACGGCGCAAAAAACGCCCGCGAAACCGCCGATAAGTACTCCACGCCCGACAAGCCGAGGTTTGTGGCGGGTTCGATGGGTCCAACAAATAAGACCGCCTCGATGAGTCCCGATGTCAACAATCCAGGATTCCGCGAGGTAACTTTCGACGATATGGTAGCGGCTTATACTGAGCAAGTTAGAGGACTTTTGGACGGCGGTGTGGATATTTTTTTGGTGGAGACGTGTTTCGACACTATCAACATAAAGGCAGCGTTGTACGCTATAAATCAAGAACTTGAAAAGCGCGACATCAACAAATTCCCGATTATGGTTTCGGCTACCATCGCCGACAAATCGGGCAGAACGCTTGCAGGTCAGACAGTTGAGGCGTTGCTCTATTCAGTTTCGCACATCGACTTGCTCACCATCGGCTTGAACTGTTCGTTTGGCGCTCGCGACCTGAAACCATACCTCAAAATCCTCGGCGAAAAGTCCGTTTTCAGAATTTCGGCGCACCCAAATGCGGGGCTTCCCAATCAATTCGGACAGTACGACCAAACGCC
>JAGCNK010000160.1 GCA_017645985.1 Bacteroidales bacterium
AACTGACAGATACTTATTGATTTTGTATATAATGCAATCCTTTATAATGCTCCGCCTACTATATATGCATATAATTGCGCCACAAAAATGATATAATTGTTTATATCTTGCTGTAAATACAAAAGTTCCGCGATTTTTGCCCTCGGCATATTGTATGTTTTGCTCAACCATTAGTACACTGCGTTTTACGCGTTGTATTGATGGCGTCAATTAACCTAAAATTCAAACAGCAGGTGCAACAATTTGCACATAAATTGTGTTTATACCTATAGAATAGATTGTGCAAATTCATAACCTTGTTTATAAATGAAAACTACCATGAAAACAACCAAATATACAACCATGAAGACTGTCTTCAAAACATTGACCCTGCTGATGTTGCTATGTATCTGCAACGGCGCGCAGGCTCAGGACGAGGCCAAGGTGTTCTACTCTTGGAACTCGGGTCCGTGGAACCAGCTCGAAACCTGGAGCTACAACGCCAACGACTACCAACCCGTAACCTCGCTGCCCACAAGCAACGACGACGTGTTCATCATCGAACCCGTTACCATAACCGAGAGCACCGACCCTTCGGAAGATGCCAAAGCCAAGAAGCTCCACCTCAACGCCACCCTCACCATCGAGAGCGGCGCCACTGTGCCCGTGTTTGGCGAATTAGTGGGTCACGGCAACCTCACCCTCAACGGCGACAACTATCCCGAAGTGCCTACCGGCAAAGACTACTACTCCGGCATGGTGTCGCTCAGCGGCAATGTAACTATGGAGCGCAATGTCGACAACTACTCCAAGCTGTCGTTCAACGTGCTCAGCGGCACGGTAACGTTTAACAATCCACTTCTCCGATTCGGCACGGTGCGCGTGTCGTCAGGAGCGGTAACGGCAGCCGCCGACATCACCGTGCTCGAAGACCTTATAGTCAACAGCGGAAGCTCGTTCACCGGCAACCAAAACGTTACCATCAGCACCCACGGCAACATCGTGGCGTCTGGCTCGTTTGATATCGGCGGCACTCTCGCATTCGTATCCACCGACCGAAACCAGACTTTCACCCTCAAGCACGCCATCACACTAAAAAACATACTGGTAGACAAAGGCACTACCAACTACTACGCCGACATCCTCGCCGAGGCCTCAGGATATTACCCCACAGATGAAGACAAAATCCCCGTCATCAACCTTCAGACAGGCTCGTTGATCATAGGCTCAAACATCAAAGTGGCTAAGCTCTCCACCTCGAGCGATTTTGTGATTCCGCAGAACGCCGAGCTCAAGATTGCCGGCGGCACAGTAGAGTCGCTCAAATCAATAACAGTAAACGGCGACCTCACAGTAGCCAGCGGACACCTCTACCTCGGTTACGACGGCGACAAGGGCGGCGTAAACCTCAACGGCGGCACATTCACAGTGTCGGGCGGCAGCAGCACCACCACATTCGTACAAGACGGCGGTGTGGCATCGGCTTTCCGTATGACTGCCGGCGAGCTCACCATCACCGACCGAGACCACGACAACAATTTGTTTTTTAATCTCACAAGCCCCAACACTGTTTACTCGCTTTCGGGTGGCACATTCATATTCAAAGGTTCTTCGTTCGCTGTGCATAGCGCCAACCCGATAGCCACCGGCGGTGAGTTTGTTTTCGACAGCGGCTCCCAAACCCCAGAACTAAAATACATCGCACCGTTCTACTCCTTATATATTAAGAGCGGACAAGTGAAGTATACCCCCGAGGCGGGCAACAACAACCCCTTTGTGGTAAACGGCAATTTTAAGCTTGCTCCCACTGCCTCTTTTTTAAACTCCGACAAAGACCTTCATATCGGTGGCGACCTCTTGCTCGAAGCTCAGGAAGGTGATGGAAACCAGAACATAGGTGCGTTTTCCGAAATCAACGACTTCTACTTTTTCTCATCCAACAACACCACCATCACCACCAACAATCGTCATGTAACATACAATAACGTTGTGATTGAGAAAGCCACCGGCAAGAGCGTCACCCTCACATCCGACATATCGCTTTCGGGTGCGCTCACAGTGCTCAACGGTACGCTCAACCCAAACTCCAAGAGTGTGAGTGTGCAAGACTCTGTGCTCAACAACGGCGCAATCATTGGCAACCTTCATATTAACGGTGGCGACGGACAGACAATGTCAGGCTCAGGCTCTTACGACAAGGTGTACCTCGACAATCAGAACGGAGTAAAGCTCAAGTCTGACGTCACTGTCAACGAGTTCATTTTCCCAACTTCGGTCAATGCGCTGTGCAACCTCAACAACTATGTGATGACGGTCAACAACAAAGTTACTAACGCAGGCTCTACAAGGTTTTTTGCCAACAACACCAACAGGGCAAGTTCAGGTCTTCGTCTGCATGTGACTGCTGCAGCTGGCACAGCCACTAATACAAACTTAGCTACCTATCATATCGGCTATGGCAGCAACTACGCCCCCGCCTACATACGCACTACTGCCGCCCTATCTGCCGCAGTAGACGAGTGGGTTACATTCAACGTGCTTGACCCCGACGGTGCTCATCATCCGTGTCTCAAAACAGATAAAAACGCAAGCATATACTGGGTGGCTCGTTCGTCGGCAAACAATACCAACAATCCTAACAATGGCAAGATCAAATACGTGCTCGAATGTGAGAGCGTGAACTTTACAAACAATAATAATCCGCCCCTTTATTACAACTTGGGTCTTATTGGCACAGGTTGGATTGTTTCGGGTACATCACAAACCCACAAAGTTGAATTCCAAGATGCTAATTACGCCCTTCCTTCTGGTGACTTTACAGCTGGTGAGACAGGTAATAATAATCTTTCTATCAGGGTTCTGTATACTACGGGAGGTGCTACAAGGTCAGTGTTTTATGTTACAGGTGACAAATGGCGTATCAACAATACTAATACAACAACCACACCGGCAGCCGGTGATATCCTTGTTGTAAGAAACTGTGACTGGTGTTCGTACTATCCTGATAACACATGTGTTGTTCAAAATAATTGGACGGGTGCATGTGTGCAACGCGAAGGAAAAACTGATTATATCGGCAAAATTATTTTTGAACGTGATGAAGATTTTGAAGGAGACTATGGCCGACTCTATTTGGACAACGTTTCTGGTATACATATCGGTGAAATCAGCGGAAAGGGTATAGTACAGATTTTGTCAGATTTTAACAGTCAATATGTGGTTAATGCCGACTATTCACAGTTTGATGCTGAAGACGAGAGTTCTTATATTTTCTACAATACAGGAAAAAATAATTCTTCTACATATACCATCAACTACAAGCACGAGGGTACATATCCCAATGTCAGCCTTGGTACTTCATATGCTGGAACAGACTCACCTACTTTGTATTATCAAGGCACGCTGCCTATCAGAGGATACCTGAATATCCGCCGCTGTGTGTTCGAAATGCGCAGCGATGTGGAGTGCGGCCAGCTTCAGCTTGGCGGTGTGTACAATGGTGATGTTAAATTTAACCCCTCTTACAGCTCCACTCTCACAGTCAACGGCAACATCAATTTTGATTTTATACTTACAGACAATACAATAACCGATGCCGAGAAAACAGGAAGCCGCCGTATCTTTATGGACGATGACGATGGCAATGGAAACGGAACTAACAAAATTATTGTAAAAGGTGACATCATAGCTGAAACTGGATACTCCGGTTTCCAAGATCAGGATATGGGATTTGAGCTCTGCAATAGCTACGGCAAGTTTGTAACACTCGAATTTGCCGGCTCTAAAAATTCTGAAATCAGAATTACCCCCCGCGACAAGTTCAAGTTTGAAGTTGGTAGGGTAGTGGTAAACAAAGACGAAGGCAGCAGCGTGTCTTTCGCCTCTATGCCTATGACTTTCAAAAACTCCAGCCTCTATGCAGCAAGCTCCGCTAACAAGGCGTTTGTATTGCAGAGCGGCAACGCTATTTTCAACGTGCCGCAAGTGCTTACACTTTCGTCAGATGGCGACGACTTTATAATACCCGCAGCATCTAAGCTCATAGCCAACGTCTCGGGCGTGGTTTTCAATGTGGGATGCAACACTGGCATCACTCTCGGCGGCACTCTCGAGCTCAACGAGGGCACTAAGCTTGTAAACCAAGGACACTTTTATTATAAGGAAACCGACAAGGCAATTCTCGATGTAAAAGCTGGTGCTGAGTTTTCTGCATCGCAATTCTGCCCCGATCCCCAGTCTTCGGGCAAAATTGCTCTCACAGTTGCCACAACATCGTCGAATGGTTCGTTTAAAATCGGCGGCGACGGATGTATGTCCGCTGCAGCTTACGGAATCTTCGATATTACAGAAGGTAGCACAATCACTTTGGCAGACAATGCCGAGGTTCAATTTATCGACGGCAGACACAATCCTAACATAGCCGACGTGGCTATCAACGCTGATGAAGCCGACTGCCATTTCGGTACTGGGGCTAAATTCTTGTTCGAAAAGCTTGTGACCAATGTATGGTCTGAGCCTTATGTTTATAAAGAAGGTTATAGAATTAAGTATGACCAGTATTACAAAGAAACTTGGGTAGGTGGTTGGGGTGCACACTATGAATATTCTTGGGAGGATAATCCCGGAGGAAATAAATATCTGGCTAAAGTAACCGATTATGATGAGTCTTGGTATACTCCAGAATTTGTCTCTGGAAGTGACTGGGAAGTAACTGAAGGTTGGAGTGAGGGATACAACGCTGGGAATGGTAATAAGTACCGCACTTATCGCGACAGAATTTTCTATTATACCTACATCGGCTCACCCGACCATAGGAAATTACTTAGCTCTTCATCATCGCCCTCGTCATTCACACTTGCCAGCAACACTCCGCTGCCCAATGTAGAGATACGCGATGAGGCCACCGTTACACTTATGACCGTGCCGCTCACTGTCAACAACACCCTCACCATCACTTCCGAAGGCACTCTCAATGCCAACGGCAAGGATATGTTTCTCCATGGCGACTTTATTGTGGACGGAGCTTTCACCCCGGGTGTCAACACTGTGGATTTCTGCGGCACTGAATATCAGACTGTCGGCGGCGACAAGCCTATCAAATTCTACAACTCCACTATATCAAACAATAGCGCTATTGTAGAGTTTGTAAACGCCAACACTATTGCCAACGAACTTTACATTAAGGAAAACGCAAACCTCTTTGACGCCGGCGCATGGCGACCCATCACTGTGGAAACCAAGTACACCAACAAACTCGGCACTTACTCTGGCGAGGGCGGCATCGCCCTCAACAGCGGCGATCAGGATCATACTGTTAATGTATACAGCACCGGCACCACTTCAAAACTTATTGTCAACAACCCCGCTGGCGTGGTGGTTGACAACAAAACTGGCGAAGACCTCGTTATCAGCGAAGCCCTCGTTATTGACAACGGATTGCTCAATATGATGACCGTTAACCTCGTGCTCGGCGAGAATGTGTCAACAGTAGAAGGCGAGGGCTTCGGCACTAACAAGATGATTGTGTTTGAATCGGCTGTTACCCGCTGCGGCGTTAAGAAAATATTCAGCGGCAGCGAGTCGGAGTTTCTGATGCCTTTCGGCGTTACCAACAAATACACTCCCGCCACTATCCATTTGACCGAAATTACCCCAGGCGCTTCTATTACGATATTCCCAATTGATGCCTACCATCCATCTATTGTGGAAGATGAGGAGTATGAAGGTGCTGAATTCAACTTGCCCGACTTTGCCAACACTTTGAAATATTATTGGGACGTGGTGTCGGAAGGCGTGCAAAATTTCAAAGGCTGGCTGATGTTCAACAACCAGAAGGAAGACTATCAGGCTCCCAACAAGGGTGATGGTCACGGCTACGACCATTATGTGGCAGCCCGTCTGCTCAAAGACCATGTGGAGTGGGACAAGGACGACATCCTCAGCGACTCGTACGACAAGGGCGAGATCGTTTTCAAAAATTTCGACTTCGACAACGACGCCAACATCTCTGGCCAGTACACCGCAGGTTTGGTCGACGCTAATGGTATAGGCTCTATCCCCGGTCAACTCAAAGTTTACGTTACCAAACATGACGGCAGCTGGAAATCCAAAGATACTTGGGCTGTTGCCCAGATTCAGGGCAAACAAATATACTTCGACGGCAATGGCGATGCCGTTATTGACGAAGAGGCTACAGCTGAGCTTCCTGCAACCTTTGAATGTCCCGAGCGCGGCTCTATAGTTTTTGTATACCACAATGTGGACGTTACACACAACGGTATCAACGTGTTCCACACCACTATAGGACGCAACTCATCCGCCGAAATAGGCAAGGTCAGCCTCTACGACACCAAGAGCCACCGTTTTGGCGTGGTTGCTGGTAGGGGTCGTATTGTCACCAAGTCGGGTTCGCTGCCCCGTGGTTTCTACAATAAGTTTGTGGAAGCCAAAGGCGGCACTATTGAGTATGCCGGCGACGAAGACTACGAAATCAACATGAGCGTGTTTAACAATGTGGAGTTCTCCGGATCGCACAAACGCATCCTCGGTCCAAACGACCTTGTAGTCAACGGCTTCTTCAAAGCCAACGGCGATGAATCTCAACAAGATAAATTGAGCATTATCAACTCCAACGGTGCCACATGGAATATCAAGGGCGACTTCATCTACAACCGAGGCACGTTTGTAGCTCCCACCGAAGGCACTGTCAGCATCATAAGAATGTGCGGTGGAGATGGTCAGGAAATGTACTCCGAAGATGGTTTTAATCCCGACGTGCTGCATATCAATATTTTGGAAGTGGCCAACTCGTCGCTCGACGGCGTACACGCCAAACTCAATATCAATATCGTGGAGCATGTTAAGTTTGAGGACGGTGTGCTCTACACCTACGACAACAAGCGTTTCGCCATCATCAACTTCTCTGAAGACGAGTCGCTCACAGTGCAGAACTACAACAAAGACCGCTTTATCAACGGTCCGCTCACCAAGCTCATCCTCAACGAGGGCAAATGGACTTTCCCCGTGGGCAGCCACATCAGCGACGAGGAGAAACAGAACAACCGTCTCGGTCACTTCACCGTGTACGACTATTCGCCTGGCGACAACTCCGGCAGCGGATATGTTACTGTCAAGTATTTCTACGAGCCTCACCAAAAAAGTGGTGAAACCGACCGCTACGGCGCAGGCATCATTGCTGTTGACCGTTCGGAATACTGGACTGTGAAGCCCGATGCTGCAGGTTCTACTTTCGGCCTCCGTCTCCGTTGGGACGAGACAAGCCTTATTTCTTCCGACGCCGCTTCTGTAAGCAATGTCTGCATTACCAATTTCGACGGCGAAAACTGGCTTAAGGTCAACTCCAAGGCTGTGTCTACAAGCACACAGACTGGTACTGTATATACCGACGACCCCGCAGTGCTTACACACGACAGCCAGTCTTACGTATACACCCTCGCCCATACCGGCTCAATCACTTTCAACTGGACTGGCGAGTTTGACAACAACTGGTTCGACACCCGCAACTGGAGCGGCTTGCAAGTGCCCACTTTCACCGACTTTGTAATTATCGGCAAAGTGGAACCGGGCAAAAAATACCCCGTTATCAATACTTCCGAGATTGCCGAGGCTAAGTTTCTGGTGCTTTCCGACAAGGCAAGTCTCACTATATTGTCCGGCGCTAAGCTCACCGTCTTCACCGACGTGGTAGTAAACAGCGGCTGCTCGCTCGTGCTCAAAGCTCCCACAGCCTCGCGCGACAACGACCAGTCTATCGACCCTGCAGGTTCGCTCATTTACCGTGGCACTTTCAGCGGCAACCTCACCTTCCAGCGTTTTGTACGCTGTTGGGAGTACGAGCGTATGGCTGTGCCCGTTACCGGATACACCGCCAACGTGGGCAGCTTCAAGTACGGAGCCAACCTCTACGGTTACGACCAGAAAAACGACGTAGGCGGCGACCAATATACCTTCTCATACGATGACGATGAGGAGCAGGACAATCCGATTATCCTGGCAAGAGGATGGTATGTTTACCCCGGCGGCTATCCCAAGACCGACGACCTTACCGTTCCTTACCGCTATCTGAGCAGCCCGCAGCTGCCCTCGCACGTGCTCTCGTTCACCGGAGCTCCCTTCAAGGACGGCAGCAAGAGCGTGGTCACAAGCGTTGATTTCTTCAGCAACGACAAGATAACGTCGGCTGTTGGTGCATCGCAGGACATGCTCGACGGCTGGAACTTCGTGGCCAATCCATTTGTGTCGGCTGTTGACGCCGAGGCGCTCAAGCTCCACAATGTGGACGCCACCATCTATCTGCACAACAGCAAGACCAACACTCCTATAGCTTACTCCATCAACGGTGGTTTGCAGATAGGCGTTATCACCGAGCATGAATACCGCTACATACCCGCAGGACAGAGCTTCTTCGTTCACGCCACTGCCGCCGCCGAAAATTTCAACGGATCAGTGGAGTTTCCCAAGGAGAGCCGCAGCCACGGCAACTCTAAGACCGTGATCAAGTCGGGCAGCAAGCCCAGCGGCGTTGGCAAGGTGGTGTTCAAGACATCGGGCGGCAACTACGACTACCAGAGCCTCGTATATTTCGCCGACGACGCCACCGAGGCGTTCGACTCCAAATACGACGCTTATATGGTTTCGGCTTCGTCGTCCAAGCTGCTCTCTTTCTACACCTACGGCAGCGACCCCAGGGTGGCTCTCGCAGCCAACGGACTTCCCCACTCGGTTAAGGACGGCGGCGAAATCACCATCGGTTACACCGCCAACACTGCAGGCACTTACAAGCTCACCATACCTGTTCTCACTGTCGACGATGCCGACGTCTACCTCGTAGACGCTCAGGAAGGCACTACCACCAAGCTTACCGAAGGCTACTCTACCAACATAACCGTGGAGGCTGGCGCCAACAAGAAGAGGTTCAAACTTGTGTTCCGTGCCAAGACCGAAGAGCCCGCTGTACAAGAGCCCGAAGAGGTGGTTCCGCTCCAGCCCGAGGAGGTGGTTATCGTCAACCCGATACCCCAAGAGCCCCAGGAGCCCGAGGTTATCAATCCTGTGGTTATCAACCCCGTAGTTCCCGAAGTTACCGAACCCGGAGATACCGACCCCGAGGTGGCGCCCATACCCGAACCCTATGACAACGGCGAGTGGATGCGTCCTTATCCCGCCGACCAGGAAGAGGCTGCTGTGGAGCGCGACATCCGTGTAAACGTTTATCCTGTTCCCTCTTACGGCGTGGTAAAAGTATCGCTCGGCAGCCTTGTCCAGGAGACCGGCTCTGTCAAGATCATAGTGGCAAGCATCACCGGACGTGTGGTTATCAACAAGAACGTGTCGGAAGACCTTGTGGAGATCGACCTTACAGGTCGCCCGGGTGTATACATCGTCAGGATGATGACACCCACAAGCACAGTAGTGAAGAGAATTGTTATTGAATAGTGATAGTATATAAAAAAGAGAAGCGCAGGCCTCAACGGTCTGCGCTTCTTGTTTTCTTGTTGCTTTATTGATAGGAATTATCTTTGTTCTACACTCGGAATCCGAAGATGGTGATATCGTCGGTCTGCTTGCGTATTCCACGCCAGATGATAAGTTCCTCCTCCAGACGCTGGTTCTGCTGCTGGCAGGGCAGTGTGGCTATCTGAGCCAGCAGCGCGTTGAAGTCGCGGCGCGAGTACTTGCGGTTTTCGCTGATACCGAACTGGTCGGCAAATCCGTCGGAGGCGATGTATACCATGTCGCCCTTTTGCAGCTCTATCTCCTCGTTGGTAAACTTCAGCTGCATCGGGTGAATGCCGATGGGGCATTTTGTGGGGGCGTAGAGCGAGAGTTCGCCGTCGCGCACCACCACGAGCGGTATGTTTGCGCCTGAGTACTGCATCTTGTTTCCGCTGATAAACACAAGGGCGATGTCCAGACCGTCGCGCAGTATCACGGAGTTTTGCAGGGCTGCTATTATCTTCTCCCTTAGCAGTTCCAGCACCGTGGCGGGCGAGAATCCCTCCTCACCGAAGTGTGTATTGAGAATGTTTTGCAATATGCTTGCCGAAAGAACGCTCATAAGGGCACCCGGCACGCCGTGCCCCGTGCAATCCGCCACCACGCACACCTTGGTTTCGTTTATGTTGGTAACAAAGTAGAAGTCGCCACCCACAATCTCGCAAGGCTGGTACATCACAAAGCTGTCGGGGAACACCTTGGTGGTTTTTTCCGACGAAGGATAGAAAAGCGCGTCTTGAATGCGTTTGGCGTAGGTGAGGCTCTCCTCCATGCGGCGGTGCACGTTCTCAAGCTGGTTTTTCTTCTCCTCGGTTTGCTCAAGCGACGCCATAAGGTTTTCGGTGAGGGTCTTGAGCTGCTGCTCGTACTGCTTGTGTTCTGTTATGTTGCGCGCGATGCCCTCGTATCCTGCGGGAGCACCGTCGTTGTCGTAGAAAGTGTTGATGTTCGCCTCGCAGTGGATTGTCTTTCCCTTGTGGTTCTTCATCTTGAAAGAGAGCTCCTTTACCTGTCCCGTGCGTGCAATAGCCTCCCAGTCGACGGCTGTGGACGCCACCTCGGTGATGTTGTGTCCGATAATCTCGTCGAGAGAGTCGTAGCCCATGGCGTCGCAGCACGAGCGGCTTGCCTGGATGATAACGCCGTTGAGGTCGGTGCGCAGGTATAGGTCGGTGAGGTTGTCGATGGTGCTCTGCAGCATACGGTTCTGCTCTATGATGTTCTTTTCGCGTTCGCGACCTTTTGAAATATCCATCATGGCGCAGTATACGCCTCGCACGCCGTTGTATTCGAGAGGAATTTTCGACACCGAGTAGCATTTCTGCACGTCGTCCTGAAACTTGAGGAAATGCATCTTGAGCATCTTGCTCTTGTTGTTGGCAAATACTATTCGGTCTTCGTCGAATATCGGAGTCAGCTCGTCGGGAAGTCCCAGCTCGCGCTCGTCCTTGCCTATGAAGTCCTCGGGCTTGAGGCCGAACGACGATGCGAAAAGGTTGTTAACAAAGTCGAATTTCATGTTGCTGTCCTTCACGTACACCCTTGCCGGCATAGCCTCGAGGAACACCTTCAGCTTGCTTACTTTGTCTATCTCGTCTTTAAGTTCTTTCTCGTTTACGGCGCGGTTGATAAATATGAATCCTAAAAGCAGCATGCACGCTATGGCTATGTACCAGAACCAGAAACGGCTTCCGATAATGGCATCGCTTCCGCTAAACGAGAATTGCAGCACGCCGTAGTCCACATTGTTGATGTCGGTGAGAAAATGGTTTACAAGCACCGGGTTGAGCCCTTGCAGCAGGTTGTCCCTGTGCCTTACGTATTCCACCGACCAGAGGTCAGGCGGAAGGGTCTGCGCCGCGATGTCCTGTATGTAGCCGATTGCCAAGAGGTAGCCGCCCGAGTCGATACGCTTCTTCTCGGCGTTTTTTACCGGCACACCGTACACTATAAACAGCGAATCGTTGAAGTATTTGAAATACTTAAAATGGTTGTAGTACTCTATCTTGCTCGAAATGATGCCCTTGTCGGCCTTGAGCATGTAGGGGTTGATTTTTCCCGCGCGGGCTACTATGTCTTCCTGCTGGCTCATCAGCACAATGGCGTGGATGTGGTTGTCGTGTACCACGTCTTCCATTTCGAGAGCGTCCCACAGCTCGTCGGGATTTTCGCTGTCTACCACCTCGGCAAGCTCGTCGTAGCTGCCGTAGTCTTCCAGAAGGTCGAAGTATTTCTGGTCGGTGATCTTGAAAAACGACTGCACCCATGCGCCCGCGGTGAAATATGTGGAGCGGGAAATGGCGCTCCTGAACATGATGAAAACCATCGTGGCGGCCGCAAACAGCACCAGAAACACGATGACAGACCTTTGTTTTAAATTAATTTTCTTGCACATAGATTATTTTTATAAGTTGTCCTTGTATCATTATTCAAAAAGTGAACCTTTGATGACAAATATATCTCAAATATACGATAATTTTTTGATAAATATACGCATAATAACAAAAAACGCAATAACTTTGCGCCATAATATTTTTTTTAAACAAAGCATTAACACATGATGACCTCAAAGGAAATACGCAAAGCCTTTTTGGATTTTTTTGCGTCGAAGCAGCATAAGATTGTGCCCTCGGC
>JAGCNK010000161.1 GCA_017645985.1 Bacteroidales bacterium
CAAACATTGCGTTTAACATCGTCGGGAAGTTTGTGCTGCGGCACTTCGCCCGAAATAATGCGTGTGGTAACAGAGTTGCCGGTATCGTTAACATCGCCAAACACCACCACAGGATTGTCGCGACCTTGCAGATAGTCGCAAAGAATTGTCCTCACAGCCGACGACTCAGCGGCACGGAGCATCAATGAGCGTACCTGGGCACGGGCCAGATCTATCGGGTTGGCGTCTGATTCGCCTTGATAAAAAATCGGACGTTTGGATTTTAAGTGAACCACAAAGAATGTGATAATGCCGTAGTTGGGAATAAGCACCTTGACCTTAAGCACAGGACGTGTAAAAGTCTTGAACGGCAAGGTGAGCAATTCGCCACGCTGCTGGAATGTTATCAGCGATTTTTTGGGGAAATACTCTATCAGCTGCACGTCCTGGATTGGATAACGTGAGAGGAGAGCCACACGGGGCTGTTCGCCGTTTTCGCCTGGCATTACCACCTCGGCGTGCTGATAGTTTTTGTTCTGACTGATAATGCGCTCGATTGCCTCAAGATGAAAACACTCTTGAAAACCGATAACGTCGGCGTTCATCTGGTTGAGCATAAAGTTGATCCACTCCGCCTTGCGGTCAAAATCGTACTGCGAGAGTTTCATCGATCCGTACATCTCTACGTTGGGCAGCATCAAGTTCATCAGGTTGAACGTGCCGCACTTTATTGTAATTATCTTCTGAGCCATATCTGGGTACTATTAGGTTAAAAAAATATTGTTGAAAAGATACGGATTTTTTTTCAAACTTGTACACCCAAGCGCACAAAAAAAATCCGAAAACAGTGCTGCTTTCGGATTTTTTACAAATAAATGAAAATTTCTTATTTGTTTTCGGGTGAGGGCTGAACTGTAGTGGGGATAACAGGAGCTTCGTTGGGATTAACGAGGCGCTCTTTTACGTGCGACTCCTCGGCATTGTTGCCAAGACGGTTTACAAACACGCTGCTGATTACGCTCATTACCACGATAGCGATAACGAGACCCCATGTATAACTTTCAAGTTTGCTTTTCTGCTCGGCCACACCGCCGAAACGGTTTCCAACGCCAAAGTTAGAGGCAAGACCGCCTCCCTTGGAATTCTGAACCAACACTATTAGTATAAGCAAAAGGGCTGCTATTATTATAGCGATTGTTAACAACTGATACATAATCGTTTATTTATTATTTAATTTTAATTTGTTTATCTCTTCAATTCGGGTTGCAAAGTAAGCACTTTTTTCCGGATTTTTCAAAATTAATTCGTTATAAATTGCAATTGCCTTGTCATAAAGTTTCTGTTCGGTGTAAAGAACCGCCAATTTCTCGGTGAAGAGACCCTCAGGAGGGGTTATACTCGATTCGCCCATATCGCCTTCCGACACCTCTTTGTTGCGGTCGATGTGCGGAGATTCTTTCAGAAACTTGTCAATAAGGTCGTTTTTAGAAACAGAAACAGGTTCTGCAGTTTTTTCATCGTCTGTTTTGTTTTTGTACTTGTTGAGACGCATTTTGAGTTTTTCTGCTGCCGACATCGGTTTTTCGTCGGCGGAGGCATCTGTGGCGGCGGTGGCAGCAATAGCAACTGCAGCGGCGGCCTTCTCCACAGGTACTGTGGTTTTTGTTACTGTGGTGGTAACTGTGGTTTCTACTTTTTCTACTGTGGTCTCTACCTTGGTAGCGGCGGCTTTTGCTTCGGCAGCCTTCTTTGCTTCTTCTGCAGCAGCTTTGGCTTCGGCAGCGGCTTTCTCTGCAGCAGCCTTTTCTTCTGCAGCTTTCTTTTCAGCGGCAGCCTTCTCTGCGGCGGCTTTTGCTTCGGCGGCTTTTGCTTCGGCGGCTTTCTTGGCTTCGGCAGCGGCTTTTTCTGCAGCGGCCTTCTCTGCGGCAGCTTTTTCAGCAGCAGCTTTCTCGGCAGCAGCCCTTTCTGCGGCGGCTTTCTCGTCCGAAACGGCAGTGGCAGCGCGTTTCTTGGTGGCCTCCTCGCTCTCTTTCTTCAACTGGGCTATCTTGGTAAGGATGTCCACTTTGCCGGCGGGCTTTTTCTCCTCGGCAGGTGCGGCGTCAGGTGTCTTCGACGACGAAACCTCCACTTTTACAGTTTCGGTCTTGACTGTGGTCTCCACTACCTTGCGGCCTGTATTCGGTTCTGTCTTGGTTTCAACTTTGGTCTCAACCTTGGTCTCGGCCTTAGGTTCAACCTTTACTTCAACTTTCGGTTCTGCCTTAGGCTCGGGTTTGGTCTCGATTTTTGGTTCTGGTTTTGGCTCAGGCTTGGTTTCTACCTTGGGTTCAACCTTTACTTCAACCTTTGGAGCGGGTTTCGGTTCTGGTTTCGGCTCAGGCTTGGTTTCCACCTTAGGTTCAACCTTTACTTCAACCTTGGGAGCGGGTTTCGGTTCTGGCTTCGGTTCTGTTCTAGGTTCTGTTCTTGGAATGCGGCGTTCTCTCGGAGGTTCTGCCGAAGCGGTCTCGGGCTCCGACAGCGGTGATTTAACTGTTCCATCGGCTTCGATGTTGGTAACCACCATATTATAATTTTTTATATCATTGAGACCAAACATATCGTTTGCGATTTCATCATGATGCTTTTTCAGCTCTTCGAGCGAAGTGGGCTTTTTGTCCGAGACATCACGCGCGGGCTTTTTGGGCTTCTCCTCTTTTTGAGGCGCGGCGTCGGCGATCTGACGGGTCAAATCTTTGTAGAGCACATACCTGTCGGAAACGTAGAGAGTTTCCAACGGCAGTTTTTCCTGCACCACCTTGGGATTTATCTTGTTGAGCGCCAGGAGATAAAGCAGATGCGCGGTTTGAAAATACGGATACTGTTTGATCAGTCCTTCCAACTCTACCACGCTTTCTTCGTTGATAAGTTGGGGCTCCTGTAAGAACTTGATAAATTGCTTTGATGTAATCATAATGTCTTCGTTTTTTGAGAGGGCCTAAGCCTGAGTTTGTTTTTCCAATATATATTTGAGTTTCTAATTCATTACCAGTTAACTACCGAATCGTTGAAAATGTCGTCGATAAGCAGTGTCACTATCTCGTCCACCAATGCAGACTCTACCGTGGCAAACGGCTGTTTCACATCGTAATCGGCATATCTTGAATAACTTTTTTCAAAATCATTTTCGGGTTCGGTGGTGTTTGTAAACGACACCTTGATTGTTATGGTTAGACGGTTGCTCGCCGCCTGTCCCGTTGACTTGATGTCCACCGCCGAAATTTTGTAACCCGTGATCGTGCCTTCAAACGAGAGGTCGCCTCCGGTTTTAATCAGATTAAGCGGTGTCTGGCTCATAAACCGGTCTTTGAGGTCCTCCGTAATTTTCTGCGACAATGTCGGGTTCACATACGTTGAACGGTTTTGAAAATAATCAATGCTGACGGTTTTGGCCGAACCATAAGATGCGCCGGTGAATGAGTATATGCCACAACCTTGCCAAACGACTGCAATCAGCAGAACAAAAAACAATATTACACTATTTTTTTTCATTTTGCAAGTTTGTATTCTTTAAGTTTACGATAAAGTGTGCGCTCTGATATTCCAAGCTCCTTGGCGGCGGGTTTGCGTTTGCCGCTGTACTTCTCAAGCGCTTTTTTGATAAGATCTTCCTCGGTGGCCGACAGCGATAGACTGTCGTCGACAAGTTCGCCCTGCTGAAACAGATTGTCGTCGGTTTCGTCGCGAAGTATGTGCGACTCGTCTACTATATGCTCATCGATATGCTGAACCTGCGGATGAACTATGCCCAAATCGTGAGGAGTGATGTCGTAGGCAGGCTTATGATCGTGCGACGAAGCTCCGCCTACAAGCTGACGCATCTCTTTCTTCAGTTCGTTGATGTCGTTCTTCATATCAAAAAGAACCTTGTAAAGAATCTCACGCTCCGAAGCGAACTGCTCGTCCGACTTGTCGACCGACATCAAAGCTGGAACTTTTACAGCTTGATAATCAGGGAGATATTTAGCCATAATATCACCAGAGATATCGCGGTTCTGCTCGATTATGGAAATCTGCTCGGTAACGTTTTTCAACTGACGGACATTTCCCGGCCAGCGGTAAGTAAGAGCCATATTGCGTGCGTTGTTGTCAAGACGGATAACTGGCATAGAATAACGCTCAGCAAAATCGGATGCAAACTTGCGGAAAAGCAGCAAGATGTCGTTGCCACGCTCTCGCAAGGGCGGAATAGTTATCTGAACAGTATTGAGACGATAATACAAGTCCTCACGGAAACGTCCGTTGCGCACAGCCTCCACCATATTCACATTAGTGGCAGCCACCACGCGCACGTCGGTTTTTTGAACCTTGCTCGATCCCACGCGGATAAACTCCTTGCTCTCCAGCACACGCAGAAGTCTAACCTGGGTGCCGAGAGGAAGCTCAGCCACCTCGTCGAGAAAGATTGTGCCTTTGTCGGCCACTTCAAAATATCCACGGCGTGATTCGTTGGCGCCGGTAAATGATCCCTTCTCATGACCGAAAAGCTCGCTGTCGATAGTGCCTTCGGGAATAGCTCCGCAGTTGACAGCTATATAGCTGCCGTGCTTGCGCGAACTAAGCTCATGAATAACCTTGGGGATAAACTCCTTTCCTGCACCGCTCTCGCCGGTTACAAGTACAGATATATCGGTAGGAGCCACCTGAGCCGCTATGTCAAGGGCTCTGTTCAACTTTTCGTCGTTGCCTATAATTCCAAACCGCTGCTTTATACTTTGAAGTTCCATTAAAAAAACATGTTTTTCAAAACACAAAGGTAGTTAAATAAATTGGATTAAGGTGTACATTTTTAGTAAAAAAAGAGAAAAATATAGACAAAAGAAAAAGATGTTTTTAGAAAAAGGACGAGTATCGGAAAAAAAGGAAGGAAAAAGAATAAAATGACCATCGCAAAGACTAAGTATATATACAAAAAAAAATCCCCAGCCTTAAGTAAGGCTGAGGACTCTTAAAGTAGGGCGGCTACCTGCTCTCCCGCATTGTGGCGCAGTACCATCGGCGCAAGCGGGCTTAACTTCTCTGTTCGGGATGGGAAGAGGTGGTGCCCCGCCGCTATGGCCGCCTTAATATTTTACC
>JAGCNK010000162.1 GCA_017645985.1 Bacteroidales bacterium
GCCTCGGAGATATTGTCGATATAGGCGTAGTTGCCGTTGCCATTGTCGGCGATGGTCTCCATCATGCGGTCGTTGAGGTTGTACATACCATAGCCGAGCACGGTGAGGAACACACCCTCTTTTGCGCCCTCTTTCACCATCTTTTTGAGTTCGCCGTCGGAGCTCTGACCCACGTTGAAATCGCCGTCGGTGGCAAGTATTATGCGGTTGTTGCCGCCAGTGATAAAGTTTTCTTTGGCAATGCGGTATGCCTTTTGGATAGCCTCGCCGCCGGCTGTGTAGCCCGACGCCTGGAGTTTTTCAAGTTCTGCCACTATCTTCTCCTTACCTTTTTCGTTGCAGGGTTCGGCGGTGAGCTTTATGTCGGTTCCCGATGCGTAGGTGATGATAGACACCTTGTCTTTGGGACGGAGGTTGTTGGTCATAAGCTTGAAACTGCGGATAAGGAGCGGAAGCTTGTTTTCGTCGTACATACTGCCCGAAACGTCGATCAGGAATACGATGTGCGAGGCAGGCAATTCACGGGTGTCGATTTCCTTAGCTTTGAGACCAATCTTTATTAACTGATGGTCGGCATTCCACGGGCAATCAGATATTTCGGCGTTGAGGCTCACAGGGTCGGCGCCCTTGGGCTGCGGATAGTCGTATTCAAAATAGTTGATAATCTCCTCCACACGCACGCTGCCCTTGGGAGGCTTCTGGCTGTTGTTGATAAAGCGGCGTACGTTGCTGTACCCTGCCTTGTCCACGTCAACGGAGAATACCGAGATTGGGTCGGACGAGGTGTTTTTAAACTCGTTTTCGTCGCGGGAGTCGTATTTTTCGGTGTTGAGATTTACTGGACGAGGCTCTGGACGAACGGGGAAAGCCATTTTGGCCACTTCGGCTGTGCGGTTGTGAAGTATTCCGCCATGGCGTGGAGCGTTGCCGTAGCCTACCACAACCACCTCGTTGAGCTCGCTATCATCGATAATCATCTTGATGTTGCGTGTAATATTTGCACCATCCTTGCCCGAAATCTTTACAGATTGGGTTTTGTAACCGATATAGGTAAACACCACGGTGTTGCTGCCGTTGCTGAGGGTCAAGGTGTAATTGCCGTTGAGGTCGGTAACAGTGCCGTTGGTAGAGCCTTTGACTACGATAGACACACCGGGCAAAGGCTGGTTGCTTTCGTCGGTGACAACGCCCGACACTGTGAAAATTGCAAATGTCTGCGATACCATCAGCGACATAAGCACAATAAGAGTAAGAAATCTTTTCATAATGCTAACTTTTGTTGGTTTATACGACATAAAAACGCCGCGCACCTATATATATTATAAAGGTGCGGACTAATTAACAAATTATAACACCGAGCGCGGATGACTAAGATTACGTGTTTTACCTACGCCACGACGACGCCAATACGCATAATACGCATTGCAAGGTTGGAAAATGCCCTGTAATTTTGCATCGTCTAATAATCACCACTAATAGTTAAATAAAATAATAAACATCAGAACCATGAAGACAACAAACAAAATGATCAAGCACGCAGGCATAGCGGCAGTATTGGCAGTAGTAGCTGCAATGTTGGTTTTCGGTGTAAAGAACAATATGCCCGAAAACATTATCACAAGCGGATTAACAGTTGAAAAACATTCCGACTCGAAATGTTTTTGCAAAATCGAGATACCTTATAAATATATGAACTCGCTCCGCGAAAGCGAATCTATAAAACTCATAGTTGACGGACACGTAAGCAACGCCGTAATAGAATCGGTAGAGAGCAACGTGGTAAAAGAAGACACAGGACTCTACTTCTACGCTCACGCATGCATAGACAACGCCGCCGACTACATAGCCGCCGCCGACAATGCCGGCATAGTGCTCGGAAACGGCTTAGACTATGTTAAAAAACAGATTTATAGCTCTATAGCATACTAATACTTATTTGTTTTCCACACACAAGAAACTCCGGCAGAGATGTCGGAGTTTTTTTGTTCATAACACACTGATTATCACCACAACCCATCAAAAAGAAAATTATTTTTAGAAAAAAATACAAACTAAAGTTGCCATTCAGAATTATTTTGTAATTTTGAACAATAAATAACAGAGTTGTATGCTGAGATCAAAACTACCTGAAAATACGTTAAAAACGGCTATCGAGATACTCGACGCCGCCGAGAAAAATCACGCTGTAGACCTTGCCTGCTCAGTTCCCGACTTCAATATGTCGCAGAAACTGATAGACTCGATAGCGCGACACATAAGCAACGGCAAAAACCAGTACAGTCCTATCGAAGGCATTATGCCCCTACGACAGGCCACCGCTGATGTATATTTCCAAGAGTTTGGTGCGAAATACAACCCCGAAACCGACATCACCATCACCGCCGGCTCTACCGAGGCTGTGTGGACAGCCATCTCTGCCATCGTGCACGAAGACGACGAGGTGATCGTGTTCGAACCCGTATACGAAAACTATGTGCCTGCAATCCGTCTCAACGGAGGCACACCTATATTTATAACCCTCAAATATCCCGACTACCGAATCGACTGGAACGAGGTGATCCGCTGGGTAAACCAGCGCACCAAGATGATCATAATCAGCAACCCCCACATCCCCACCGGCGCCGTGCTGTCCGAGGAGGATATGCAAAAGCTGCAAAAGATTGTGGCTGGTAGCAAGATTGTGATTCTCAGCGACGAGACTTACGGAAGTTTCCACTACGACACGCCTATATCAAGCGTGGCCAAATATCCCGTGCTCGCCAAGCAGAGCATCGTTATCAGTTCGCTCGGCAAATCGTTCAACGCCACAGGTTGGAAAACCGGCACTTGCTGCGCTCCCGCCGACATCACCGCCGAAATCCGCAAGATGCACAACTATATCTGCAACGGATCTAACACCGCCATCCAGTATGCGTTCTCGGATTTTCTGCCCGGCATTTCCAACGGCGAACTCGCCCAAGTGCGCGAACTTTACCACCGCAAACGCGACCTTTTGTGCGACCTTCTCAAAGGCTCCAAGTACAAGCTCAAACCCACCGAAGGCTCGTGGTTCCAGACTGTTGACTGCTCTGACGTTACCCCCGACCCCGACACTGAGTTTGCACTCAAGCTTGTAAACCAATACGGCGTGGCAGTGTTCCCGATGTCGATGTTCTATCACGACAAAAACAAGAGCAGCGTTATCCGCATCTGCTTTGCCCGCGAAGACGAGACTATTAAACGCGGCGTGGAAGGTTTGCTGAAAGCAGCGGAGTAGGATAAAATATTTTTTTTATCTCAAAAAAACTCTATACCTTTGCGCACCAAATAAATAAATAAAAACACCATGGCACAAGACGACCAATTAAAGAAACTTATATCGCACTGCAAAGAATACGGTTTTATATTCCCGTCGAGCGAAATTTACGACGGTCTCGCAGCTGTTTACGACTACGGTCAAAACGGCGTTGAACTTAAAAACAACATCAAAGAGTATTGGTGGAAGTTTATGACACGCCTCCACGAAAACATCGTGGGCATCGACGCCGCTATCTTTATGCACCCCAAAACCTGGGAGGCATCGGGACACGTGGCTGCTTTCAACGACCCCCTCATCGACAACCGCGACTCTAAAAAACGTTACCGCGCCGACAA
>JAGCNK010000163.1 GCA_017645985.1 Bacteroidales bacterium
CACTTTCACATTTTTAGAAAGACAGAGATCAATGATAGACTGTTTTTGTTTTGTATTGGGCAGTTGCTCTGAAAGAATAAGCATTGTAACGCCCTGGGAATAAATAAGTTCTTCAAGTCTGTCGAGAGGAAGCACCCTGATACCGTCGATACTCTTGCCCACCGAGTTGTGGCTCTGGTCGAGAAAAGCAACCACGTGGTAATTTGTGCCTGCGTCGCGGTCGAGAGTGCGTTTGGTGGTGAGGGCAAACTCATTAGCGCCATAGATAACCACATTCTTGCACGAGCTCTGATGCGAACGGTAGTCGAAATAGAGCGCCTTAACCACAAACCTTGACACCGACATAATGGCGATTGCCAGAATACAGTCGATCAAAAGCACCGACAAGGGAACAGCCTTGGTGGTGAGGTTGGCTTCCACAAAAAGGAAATTGAAACAAGACGCAACCACCGAACCTATTATAATAGTTACGCAGATGCGGATGGCGTCGTTGGTGGAGGTGTAACGCACCAAACCGGCGTAAGTTTTTGATATTACAAAACTTATCACGCGGATAGGCACCAAGAGCGCAAAAGCGTAAAGCAGATTCTGATTGAGTGATTCTCCGAAAGAAAAGTTGAAGCGGAGCATATATGCCGCCAGAATAGACACGCAGATAATCAATACATCGATTGAGAATACCACCCATTTTGGAGCGTGCAAATTCGACATTAATCTTTTTATCATAGTGGTTAAAAGATGATGTTTGTTTTGTTTTTTACCGTTGCAAAGATACGAACCTGTTATTAACTTTTCGTATGCTTCGTGTGAATTTTATTTTATCCAATAGTAAAACACAAATCACACGCCATACCCTATTAACATTTTTTATAAAATCGCATACAACAAAGAGAGCCGCAAAAACGTCTTATTAACAAACCAAACAAAATTTTGAAAGATGAAGAAACTATTATTCACAGCGGCAATATTGATAGCGTTGTTTGCAGCGCAGACCGCATCGGCACAATGGAACGACATGCTGCTCAACAGCGGCAACAAAGGCAAGGCGGAACTCACCACCAACAAGGCCGCCACTATAAAATGGGACAAGACAGAATACGACTTTGGCGATATCAAGCAAAACAACCCGCAAAAGGTTGAATATGTGTTTGAAAACACTGGCGACAAGCCCGTGATCATCACCAAGGCAGAGGCTTCGTGCGGATGCACAAAGCTCACCTACGACCAAAAGCCTATCATGCCCGGTCAAAAGGGAACTATCTCTACCGTATTCGACGCCAAGGAGTTGGGACTGTTTCAAAAATCCATCACGGTATTTATGAACCTTGACGCGCCCAACGATGTTTACGAGCTCAAACTCAACGGCTCGGTAGTCAAATAAGAAATTTAGGTTGTTTAAAGTTAATAGTTAGGTTGTTAATAAGAAAGAATATTGCAATGCTCTGCGTTGCAATATTTTTTTATTAGTTCCTGTGTGTATTCTGCGCACTGGTAAACACCCTCGCGGCTGCCGTCGTAGCCGTTTACTAGCAAAAGGAAATTGGTGGTCTGGAGCGTGATTTTGGTGCGCTCGTTGTCGCTGGTGGGAGTGCCCACGCCGCCAATATTGTCGCGGTAAACTGGCAGATTTTCAATATTCAACATACCACGGCCGATACCTTCGTATGGTTCGCCGGCACGTCCTATGCCGAGCACAAGGTCGCCCTGAATTTTGTCCATATCAAATCCGCCGATGCTGTAGCCGGTGTATATGCTGGCAAGGTTTACCAGGTCGGCAAGAGTGTTAATTTTATATAACTCCTCCCCTTTCACAATTCTACGTATCAGAGCCTCGGCAGCGGGACGGTAGCGGCTGGGAGCTTTGCCAAATTTTTTGTAAGCCTCGCGTGTGGCGTGTATCGGGGGCATCTGCTTTATGGTTTCTTCGGTCAAAACCTGACGGTAACTATCTGAAAGCGTGGCTATCTCTTTCCACAAATCCTCATCCGGCTCTGAATTTTTTACAGTGGCGGTAAGCGCACAGCCCGCAAAGTCGGGGAATATTTTGGTAAATTCTTCTGAAATTGTGATATTCATAACTCTGATTTTTTATTTCTTTGCAAAAATATTAGAGATTTTATGAAAACAGCAACAATTACCGCTCTTTTAGCGGTTTTTCTTACAATAAATTGCTCGGCACAAAGCGACGACGGATGGTTCACCACAAGAGCATCGGCAGGAATCAACTACAAGTCAGACAATTGCAACCCGTTTATCCGTGCGGCGTATTATTTCAACTTAGAAAATCATTTTTCGGCAGGCACGCAGACAGGCGTCATCTTTGCCGACGACACATTCGTTCCAATTGAGGCAAGCTTCAGGATACGTCCTTTGGGCAAAAAAAACATTATGCCGGCGGTATTCGTCAACGGAGGCTACAATGCCGACGTGTCGGGTAATAAGAATGGCAACGCCATATTTTCCACCTCGTTAGGAATAGAAACAGGATTCTTACGACGAATCAACTATGGGCTGAACATTGGCGCAGAATGGTTTAATCAGGAATGTATGTTTTCGGTTTCGTTTGGATTGTTATTTTAAAAAATACAAATAAAAAAAGAGACGCGCCGTGGCACGTCTCTACAATAATTTTGAATATTCCTGTTTAGAAAATAAATGTCAAACCGATTTTGAAAACAGCCACATCGTTCCAGGGTGAAAGTTCGCTGTAAACACCGCAAGTGCCGAACATATAACGTACACCAGCTGTGGGGAAAACCTTAAGCTCACCATCAGAGTAATCTCTAGTGTTGCTAACTTCCCAATCGTGGTTCCAATGAAGCCAACCGATAGAAATACAACCGTAAGTGTCAAGGTTGGGAACGAACTGATAGTGAAGTGCTCCACGAGTACCTATCTGCCAAGCGCTGTGGTTAAGTTTTTCACCAGCGATAGTCTTTGAGCCATGGGCAATACCGAAATATCCGCCGCCGCTGATAGAGCCCTTGCCGTTGATAATGCCGCCAAGGAAACCATAATCGAGGGCGAAGTTGAACGAAGGCTGGAAAACATTGTCGTCGGCGTTGTTGACACCAAAACCGATATTCATACCGAGGTTTCCAACATCAAATACTGTCTGTGCGATTGATTGCTTAGAAGCACAGATGCTCAGCGATAATACCGCTGCCAAAATCAATAGTACTTTTTTCATTTTGTATAGATATTAATTATTTAAAAATCAATCTCATCGGGAAATTGTCCCGAGCTGCTTTCCATCTGGAGGCTGTTGATTACCTGCATGTCGGCGGCTGAAATGGTAAATCCTTCCACGTCGGCGTTTTCTTTCAATCGTGCGGGCTTCGTGCTCTTGGGCAACGGCAGCACACCGTTTTGCAAGCACCATTTAACGCACAGCTGAGCCACAGTAACACCGTATTTGGCAGCCATCTGCTCCAGTTCGGGTACCGAAAACATCTTGCCCCTGCCCAGCGGACTCCACGCCTCCACAAGCATATTGTGCGCCTTGCAGTAGTCCACAACATAGTTTTGACGGTATCCGGGATGGTATTCTGTCTGGTTTACCATAGGAATGATGTTGGCTATCTTGAGCAACGGCTCCAAATGGTGAATCCAGAAATTGCTTACGCCTATCGACTTCACCTTCTGCATTTTATAAAGGTCCTCGAGCGCGTGCCATGTTTCGGCGTTGAGCTCTGCCCAGTTGTCGTACTTGGATGGCGACGCAGGCCAGTGTATAAGGTAAAGGTCTAGATAGTCGGTTTGCAAGTCGTTGATAGTCTGTTCAAAAGCACGCATAGTTTTGGCATATCCGCGTTCGGTGTTCCACACCTTGCTTGTAATAAAAAGGTCTTTGCGGTCAACACCTACCTGCTTGATAGCTTTGCCAATAAACTTTTCGTTGGCGTACACAGCCGCCGTGTCGATATGCCGGTAGCCGATTTCCAAGGCGTCGGAGATAGTTTCCGAAACGGATTGCTCGTCGCGGTTTTCCCACGTGCCTAACCCTATGCAGGGGATTTCTACGCCGTTTTGTAATACAAAATTGTCCATAGTTTGAGTCTAATCAGTAAATATTTAAACAATCAAAATTACCTTTTTTATTTTAACTACACAAAAAATTTAGATTAATTAACATTTTAATTAATATTATTCGTATCTTAGCATTGTAAAAAAATAAATCAAATATGGCAATTTCATACATAAAACAAGACGGAAACGCCCTGACTATATACGACTTAGACGGCAAAATAATATCACGTCCTACTGCGCCCGAAGGCAAGATTATCGCCAGCGGCAGCGATTTTTTCATCTCTGAAACCCAGGACAGCTACAAAACGTACAGCGCAGAAGGCACGCTGCTCAACACATACTCCAAGGAGATAGGCAGTTTTGTTAAAATTATCGACGACCGCTGTCTCTATCTCGAAGGCGCCACGCTGAAGCAATACGACAAGAACGGCTACGACGCCGAAAACTCAGCTCCGCTGCAATCAAAAAACGCACTGAACAAAAAATCTAACCGACGCGAAAAACTCGAAAAGGCGGGCGCGATGTTCATCACCATACTTATCATTCTCAACGCCATAGCCGCCGGCGTAATGACCTACACCGAAGACAACTCTCCCACCGAGATATGGCTCAACCATTTTTGCGACATCAGTATCATTATCTTTATCATTGAGATAGTTATAAGGATTTTCTGCCGCAAAAAACCGCTGGAGTTTTTCACCTGCGAAGACCGTGGATGGAACATTTTTGACCTTATTGTCACCGTGATTTCGTCGCTCAGCTTCTTTACCGGACTGGAAGGCATCGTGGGCGCACGTGCGATACGTATCTTGCGCGAGCTCAGGCTGCTGCGTGTGGCGTCGGGAATCTCCAATATGAAACGTGTGCTGCAAGCCCTGCTGTTCTCGCTGCCGCAAATTTCGTGGGCAAGCTTGTTCTTCATCCTATTGTATTATATCTACGGCATCACCGGCGTGGAGCTCTACGGCGAATGCGACGAACACTTCTCATCGCTGCACCGCACATTCCTCACACTCTTGCAGCTGATGACCATGGACGACTGGATGAACATCACCCTCGGCGTTATGGAAACCAACCCGCTGGCGTGGATTTATTTCAGCACGTTTATCCTCTTTGCATCTTATATTCTTGTAAACTTGATTGTCGGCATCGTGGTAGACTCGCTAAACGAGGTTCACAACCAGGCTATGTCGTCGTCTACCGACGATCTTACACGCGAGGTCGACAAACTTGAAAAGCAGATGCAGCACGTGAAGGAACTTATCAGCCGAAAAGAAAATAAGGACAACGCCTAACGGCATTGTCCTTATCCTTGATCTCGCATTCTTATTATAACTGTCTTATTTGTTCTCCTGGCTCTCGATCTCCTGAAGCACCTCTTTGGCGCGTTCCTTGGCGATGTCGAAGTTAGAGCAGATATTGAGCTTGTCGAGCTTGTCGGCAAGTCCCGAGCGTTCAAGTTCCGAACGTACGCTCTCGTTTACTCCTGAAAGCACTATGGTAACATTCACTGCGTGAATCTCGTCGATTACCGCGCTAAAATTGTTAATGCCGGTGCTGTCCATAAAAGGCACGTGGCGCATACGAATCACCAAAACCTTAACCTTGTGAGCCGATGCCAGTCCGCGGAGAATCTCACGGTATTTCTTGGCTGCGCCGAAGAAGAAAGGACCTGAAATTTCGTACACGTCGATACCCTTGGGCAGGAACGAGTAGTTTTCTATCGGATCGGAGCCCTCGGTAACTGTAAGCACTTGGCATTGTTTCGACATACGCTGCATAAAGAGCAAGCAAGCCATAACCATACCTACCTCGATAGCGTAGGTAAGGTCTACCAGAACGGTAATCAAGAAGGTAGTAACCAAAATAATTGTGTCGTATTTAGAGCCTTTGGTGATAGATACGAACGAACGCCATTCGCTCATATTGTAAGCCACCACTATAAGCACACCTGCAAGACACGACATAGGAATCAACTTGGCGTAGCTGCCAAAAAACAACATAATCAACAACAGGGTGAGGGCGTGAACAATGCCTGCAACTGGAGTACGGCCGCCATTTTTAACGTTGGTAGCTGTACGGGCAATTGCGCCTGTGGCTGGAATACCACCAAAGAGCGGCGATGCGATGTTGGCAATACCCTGGGCTATAAGCTCGGTGTTAGAACGGTGGTTGCCGCCAATCATACCGTCGGCCACCACAGCCGAAAGCAGCGACTCGATAGCACCCAGCACCGCGATTGTGAGGGCAGGCTGTATGTAGTTGCCAATCAGCGACCAGTCGATAGAGGGGAACTCTATGCTGATAGACGAGGGAATCTCGCCAAACACGGTCTCGATAGTGCTGACAGGAAGGTGAAATACTGCCACTGCCACTGTTGTGAGCACGATAGCCACAAACGAGCCGGGAATCTTGTCGGTTATCTTCTTAAAAAACAGCGAAATAAATATGGTTACGAGAGTAATCACCACCGCTGTCCAGTTGATTGTGTCGAAATTGGCGAAATAAGCACCCCATTTGCCGATAAAGTCGGAAGGGAGATCGCCAGAAATCGAAAGACCGAAAGCGTCTTTGATCTGAGTGGTAAAAATCGTAAGAGCGATACCCGAAGTAAAGCCCACAACCAAGGGGTGAGGAATAAACTTGATTACCGAGCCGAACTTCAACAGTCCGAAAATCACAAGCATGATGCCCGCCAAAACGGTAGAAATCAACAGACCCTGCATGCCGTACTGGTTAACAATGCCAGCCACCACCACGATAAACGCGCCGGTAGGTCCGCCGATCTGCACACGGCTTCCGCCAAGAAACGAGATAATGAATCCCGCAACGATAGCGGTTATGAGACCCTTTTCGGGCGAAACGCCAGAAGCCACCGCAAAGGCGATAGCAAGCGGCAGTGCCACTATGCCCACAATGATACCCGACATAAGGTCGGTTTGAAACATCTTTTTGGAATAACCTTTGTGCAATACCGAAAACAGTTTCGGACTAAAAATTTTTTCCACTCTAAATTGTTTTAAATCAAATATTTACAATCATTTTTACTGTAACCGGCAAACGCATAGCGCCACCGGATTTGCAATGCGCAAAGATAAACCAACAGGTAAACCTGATTTGAAAGATGTGATTAAGAAATATTTAAAAATAGTGTGGAAAAAGCATTTAGCATTAACAAAATATAAACACAGAGGCTTAAAAAAAATATTCAAATTCCCACACTTTTTTCAAGGAATAATTAAAACTTTTTTAACACAGAAACGTAAAAAACAATATAAATACAACAATTACAGATAGTTGTAGATATATTCATTTTCCATAATTTACCCATAATTTTTCACAACAAGCATCAAAGCCGGAATTTCAATCCGGCTTTTTTCTTGCGCCGCACAAGCATTGCAAAAAAGGCAAAAAAAATCCTGCCGGAAAAAACCTTTTCCGACAGGACTGAAAAGAAACACTATTATTCTGTCGTATTATTACTTCAACGAATCCTCAACGGCGGCCTGCGCAGCGGCAAGACGTGCGATGGGAACACGGAAGGGTGAGCAGCTGGCGTAGTTCATACCCACGCGGGCGCAGAACTTAACCGAGTTGGGTTCGCCGCCGTGCTCGCCGCAGATACCTGTGCGGAGGTTGGGACGTACCTTGCGGCCTTTCTCTACAGCCATTTCGATAAGCTGGCCTACTCCGTGCTGGTCGAGCACCTGGAACGGGTCTACCTTCAAAATCTTCTTCTCCAAGTATGCGGGGAGGAACGATGCGATGTCGTCGCGGCTGTATCCGAAGGTCATCTGTGTCAAGTCGTTGGTACCGAACGAGAAGTACTGTGCCTCGGTAGCGATGCGGTCGGCGGTGAGGGCTGCACGAGGTATCTCGATCATAGTACCGATTTCAAACTCGATAGTTACACCGTATTCTGCAAATACTTCCTTGGCTGTTTTCTCGATGATTTCCTTCTGCTGACGGAACTCGTAGAGAATACCGATAAGGGGAACCATGATTTCGGGCTTGGGATTCTTGCCCTCTTTCTTGAGCTCGCAAGCTGCCGAAAGAATAGCGCGGGTCTGCATAGCTGTGATTTCGGGGAATGTGATTCCGAGACGGCAGCCACGGTGTCCGAGCATCGGGTTGTTTTCGGCGAGCGAGTTTACACGACGCTTGATGTCGTCGATGCTTACGCCCATCTGGTCGGCCATAATCTGCTGACCTTTGGCATCGTGAGGAACAAACTCGTGCAAGGGAGGGTCGAGCAGACGGATGTTGACTGGCAAGCCGTCCATAGCCTCGAGAATACCCTTGAAGTCGGCTTTCTGGTAAGGAAGAAGTTTTGCAAGCGCTTTCTCGCGACCCTCAACGGTGTCGGCAAGAATCATCTCGCGCATTGCGATAATCTTCTGATCCTCAAAGAACATGTGCTCGGTACGGGTCAAGCCGATACCTTTAGCTCCGAACTCACGTGCGATTTTTGCATCGTGGGGAGTGTCGGCGTTGGTGCGAACCTGAAGCACTGTATATTTGTCGCAGAGGTCCATCAGGGCTTTGAAGTCGCCGCTGAGTTCGGCAGCCTTGGTGGGAATTTCGCCGGCGTAAACCTGGCCTGTAGAGCCGTTGAGTGAGATAAAGTCGCCCTCCTTGTAGGTAACGCCTTCGATTTCTACGGTTTTGTTCTTGTAATTAACATTGATAGCGCCTGCGCCCGAAACGCAGCATTTGCCCATACCACGAGCCACAACTGCGGCGTGCGATGTCATACCGCCACGAGCTGTGAGGATACCTTCGGCAGCCGACATTCCGGCGAGGTCTTCGGGCGATGTCTCGATACGAACCATCACCACCCTCTTGCCGTCCTTGCGCCATTCCTGAGCGTCGTCGGCGTGGAATACGATTTGTCCGCAGGCAGCACCGGGACTTGCGGGAAGACCCTGTGTGATGGCTTTTGCCTTTTTGAGAGCGTCCTTGTCGAAAATCGGGTGAAGAAGTTCGTCCAATTTCTGAGGCTCGCAGCGCATGATGGCTGTCTTTTCGTCGATAAGTCCCTCGCGAACAAGGTCCATAGCGATTTTAACCATAGCAGTACCTGTGCGTTTGCCGTTACGGGTCTGGAGGAACCAGAGTTTGCCTTCCTGAACTGTGAACTCCATATCCTGCATGTCGTGATAGTGGTTTTCGAGCTTGGTCTGAATTTCGTCGAGCTCTTTGTAGATGGCGGGCATAGCCTCTTCCATCGAGGGATATTTAGATGCGCGTTCTTCTTCGCTGATGCCTTGGAGTTTTGCCCAGCGACGAGAACCTTCGATAGTGATCTGCTGAGGAGTGCGGATACCGGCAACCACGTCTTCGCCCTGAGCGTTAACGAGGTACTCGCCGTTGAAAAGGTTCTCACCAGTGGCAGCATCGCGGCTGAAGCATACGCCAGTAGCGGATGTTTCGCCCATATTGCCGAATACCATAGCCATTACCGAAACGGCAGTACCCCATTCGTCGGGAATACCTTCCATCTTGCGGTAAAGGATAGCGCGTTCGTTCATCCAGCTGCGGAACACAGCGCAGATAGCTCCCCAGAGCTGCTCCATAGGATCGTCGGGAAAGTCGCATCCGGTCTGTTTCTTGATAGCGGCCTTGAAACGTGCCACGAGGTCTTTGAGCTCTTCAACCGAAAGGTCTTTGTCGAGCTTGACGCCACGGATTTTCTTAACCTCTTCGATAATAGCCTCAAACGGGTCGATGTCCTCTTTGTTTACGGGCTTCATGCCGAGCACCACGTCGCCGTACATCTGTACAAAGCGGCGGTAAGAGTCGTACACGAAGTGGGGATTGTTGGTTTTCTTTACCATACCCTCTGCCACGGTGTCGTTGAGACCGAGGTTGAGGATAGTGTCCATCATACCTGGCATGCTGGCACGTGCGCCAGAGCGAACCGATACGAGGCAGGGGTTCGACGCGTCGCCGAACTTAGTATTTGTAAGGCTTTCAATGTGTCTAACCGCTTTTTCTACGTCGTCTTTGATAAGGCTTACTACCTGGTCTTTGCCCTTTTCGTAATATTCGGTACAAACTTCGGTGGTGATTGTAAATCCCGGAGGAACTGGAACTCCAATAAGGTTCATTTCTGCAAGGTTGGCGCCTTTGCCGCCAAGCAATTCTCTCATATCCGCACGGCCTTCTGCTTTCTTGTCGCCGAACAGATAAACGCGCTTTTTGTCGCTCATAAATGTTTATAATTTTTTTAGTTAAAAATAAGTATGTGTATTAATAGTTCTGTTTGCAAATATAAAATTAATTTTAATTCTGTGTATATTGATTTTAAAAATTTTTTTGATAAAAAAAATCAATACCGTCCGTATATGGCTGATAATAAAAAAAAACACCGTCGCACATATTCTGCGCGACGGTGAAAAAATAATTAATAATGAATGTACTACGTAATACAGCCTATTTCTTCTTGCGGGTAGCGGCTTTCTTGCCCTTGCTTGTCTGGGTGGCCTGCGACTTGCTGCTGCTCGACTGCGAGCTTGCTGAGCCGTTGGTTACTTTCTGACCGCCCTGTGACGACTGTTCGGTGCGAGGTTTTTTGCCTTTGCTTGTAGACGATGTCTGCGCCATTGTAAACGATGCTGAAAAAAGCGAGAGCGCAAGGATGAACAATAATTTCTTCATAGTTGAATGTTTTAAGATTGATACATTTGTTTATTCTGTAAATATTGTTGCATAACGGTTCGAAAACTGAAAAGCAAAATTACGAACCTTTGATACCGCTGAGAATTGTCACGCATCCGCGTTTGGGTTCTGCGTTCTCTTTCGACACGAGGGGAACTTTAACAAAAATCTTGATACGCTGGGTTTTGTTGCATTCATAGTCCCACACCGACTTGTACTCGTCAGACTTGTTGTTGTAGAGTTTCTCGCCGTCCCAGTCTTCAATAGAAAACTCGAGCTGTTCGGGCAGCTGGTCGTCGCCCTTGATGATGAACCTATACGAAATGCCTTTGCTGAGGGTTTTGAAGATCAGGATTTCTTCGCCTTCGTATAGTTTTACAGCGCTGTATCTGCCGCTGATAACGTAATCTTCGAGCAGGGGCAGCACTTCTGCCTCGGTAAACTCCTTGCATTGCGCCTTGCTCTGCAAGGGCACCGACACAGATAATGTCAATAAAGCAAAAATTAGTGCAAACTTTTTCATTTTCATATTCTTCAGGTTGTTTATTATTGTATATACTCGTTTCTTATTTCAGTAATCTTCTCGGTAAGCTGGGCATACACCTTGCGGTCAACCTTGGCTGTTCCCACCTTGTCGTAGATAGTCTTCAGCTGCTGCATCTGTTTAAACAGGTAGGCAATGCCGTCGTTTTTGGAGAACTCTTTGAGCAATCCGATCATATCGTCGAGGGTGAATTTCTGATTCTTAACAATGTCGTCGATATTGTTGTCTTCGGGAGGAAGAGTCTCGAGCATCTTGAGCGAGAGGTAAAGACCCTCAACCCATCCGCCTACGAGCACTGTGGAGGCAATTTCGTTGCGTTCGTCCTCCTCGAGGAAGTTGGTGGAGCGTGTGTAGCAGTCAGACACTATGGACACAATCTTGTTCTTGTTGTTCATATTGTCCTGAATCTTCTGGATGGTGCTGTCGTTGAAAAATCCTACGATGCCGAGCTGCTCTGAGAGTTTCTTTACAGCGGCAAGATAGTCGATGGCTGCCTGGTTCTGCTCGTAGAGCGCGCAGAAGCTGAGGTCGGCAGAATAGATGCCGAGGTTGAGCGCCTGTGATGTCTGCGTGTTGTAGCGGCTGACGTTTGATGCAGGGCTAAGATACTCGTCGTTGTACTTGATGCCGAGCTGCTCAAGTATAAGGGCAGTTTCAACGGGCGAAGGCAGCGAATAGAAGATAAACTTGGCCTCGTCGTACGCAGTTGTGCTGATGGCGTCAACAGTGTCGGTGCTTTGTGTATTGGTTGTAGTACCACCGCCGGAACACGATTCACTTAAAACCGCCGTCATAATTCCGGCCGTTAACAGCAGTAATGATTTCTTGATGTTGTTCATTTTTAGGTAAAATATTAATTTGAGTAAGAATTTTTTGTCAGTTAATGATTGATAAAATTCGTTGATAAAGGTAAACAAAATTTTTGAAACGGCAAGCGCTTTTTTTTATTTTTTTGCAGGGTAACGCACCAAAACTACGTAACCCTTTAACTGATAGAAACTTTTGTCGCGCAAAACTATGTCTGCCTTGTACACATACACACCCATCGGACAATGATGTCCCAAACGTGTGCCGTCCCAGCCTTCGGAGATGTCGGTGCCGCGGTACATGATCTGACCTTTGCGGTCGAGTATCACTATCTTGTACTGCGCAATGTCGCCATGAACGGGCACAAACACATCGTTGAGACCGTCGCCATCGGGAGTGAACGCCGTGGGGAACACCACGATAGGACTCTCAATCACAGTAACGGCATCTTTCACTACCGAGGTGTCGGTGCATGAGTTTGCCGACGTTACTATCAACGAAACGTTAAACGTGCCGCCGAACTGGTATATGTGGATAGGATTTTTCTCTTCTGATTTCTGACCATCGCCAAAGTCCCAAAGGTAATAAGCCGCTCCGTCAGACTCGCTCGCAAGCCTCAAGCCCTGACCCTCGTACAGAGTGTCGGTGTTTTGGGCAAAGGCTGCGGTGGGCTGGGCAAACACGTGAATGGTCTTGGTGGTGGTGGTGGCAGCTCCGCAGTCGCCGTATGCCGTAAGGCTTACTTCGTATTCGCCAGAGCCCTCAAACGTGTGAGTGGCTTTGAGCGATTTGCTTGTGGTGCCGTCGCCAAAGTTCCAAACGCACGAGTCGCTGTTGATCGACTCGTCGGCAAACTCAACTGTAACAGGCTGGCAGCCCTGGGTTTTGTCTACCTTCATCGACGCTATCACAGGACGCCCCTCGATCACAAACTGGAACGACAATGTGTCGTAGCATACGCCGTCGGTCTGAATAAGGTTGATATTGTAGTTGCCGCACCGTTCGTAGGTATGGCTGGTTTCTTCTATCACGTGCGAGATGTTGCCGTCGCCAAAATCCCATTCTGCCTCGGTGATATTCTGGCTCATGTTGGCAAAATTGATCGTGGTTTCGGGATATGTAGCTGTGTTGTTGGTAACACGCACATCGGTAACGGGCTGGGGATGTACCTTAAGCTTAACCGAGGCTGTGTCGGTACAGCCGATGCCACCCGCCTGCATCATTGTGGCCTTGATGGTGTAGGTCTGCGGAGCTCCGTTAGTGTTGACAAACGTATGTTTGGTAGGACCTGTGCAGTCGTAAATCTTGGTTCCGTCGGAGATGTCGTAAGTGGTGAATCCGCCAGAATTATCCTGAGTCATAGTAACTTGCAATGGCGAACAGCCTTCGTAAGTATCAAGCGTGAATCCTGCGATGTTGGGCGGACGAGTAAGCGTTATGCCTGATAGCTTCACCTTGCAGTCGTGAGCGTCTTTTACCGAGACCGAATATGTGCTGTCGGTAAGGAATGAGAACACGCCCGAACCGTACTGCCAAGTTTTCTCGTCGAGAGAGAACTGGTACGGTTTGGTGCCGCCCTTGGCAGATGTCAGAATCTTGCCGGTGTTGCCGGTGTTGCATATCACGTCGTATTTTTCGTAGTCGGCCTCAAGTTCAGCCGGATCCACTATCTCCAAATCGTAATGATAATCATGCGTGCAGTTTTGCGAATCCTTTGCCTTGATAGAATATTTGCCAGGAGCCACATTGGAGTAAACCAAATCTGAAGATGGATAAGTCTGTCCGTTGTCGAACGAGAACTTGTACGGAGGAGTTCCGCCCGTGGCAGAAACAGTAACTTCAGCATCATCATCGCCGTGGCATTTGATTTCGTTGGTGAGCTTAGCTGTATAATGGAACTTTTCAGGCTGTTCGATAGTTACCGAAGCCCACGCCTGGCAATTGTTTTTATCTTTGATGATAAACTCGTAGGTAGACGAAGGCATATCGGTAAACACACCAGTGGAGTTCTCTGCGCTATAGTTGAAACCCGTAGCCGAGTATGTGTAAGGAGCGATACCGCCGCTCACAACTATGGTGGCAGTACCTTTGCGGTCGCCGTAGCAGGTGGTCACATGTGTGGAATCTTTGGAGACAACCACAAGCTCGGGAGGACGGTCGATTGTAAACGATCCGTCGAGCCGGCAGTTGTATGCGTCAAGCACATAGTAATTATATATTTGTCCGCCATAGAGGTTGTCAAATTCGCCTGTATACGAATTAGGATCTGCGTTGCCTTCAAGATAGAAATGGTATGGGAAGTCAGACTGGAACGGTTTGCCTCCTGAAACAGTAACCTTGGCGCTGCCGGTGGGCGAACCGTAGCAAAGCGACGGTGTTGTCTCGGTGGATTCAACCTTAAACAGTTCCGGCTCAGTAATAACAATGTCGGACGAGTAGGTAACGGTACAATTGTTTTCGTCGATGACCATAGGACGGTATGTGCCAGCTGTCAGGTTGGTGTATTCGGCCGATGCCGCCACCATATTCACATAACTACCTGTAGCAGAAACCTTTGACTTTAAAGTTCCGTAGCCACCGGTTGCCAAGAAAGTGATTTTTCCGTTTTGTTCGCCTTTGCATCCTTCGATATCCTTGTGCTTAACGTCGTAAATACGGAGCTGCTCAGGCTGCGAAAGATACACAGGAACATCCGCTTTTTTCTCGCAACCATGTTTGTCAACCACGCGGACAGTGTAGTAACCTGCGCCCAAATTGGTGAACTTATTATTGTCGGGGTCTTGGTCGGGGTCTTCGGAGAGGAAATACTGATACGGACTGGTGCCGCCGTTTGCCGTCACTGTAATAGAGCCGTTGGTGTTGCCAAAGCACGTAGTTACATTGGTGTATGTGGTGGTAAACGTAAGAGCCGCTGGCTGGTCGATATGAGCCTGTTCTATATTCGACACACATCCGTTGCCATCGGTTACCCTGAAGTCATAATCGCCGGCATAGAGAGGAATTACATTGGAGCTATGCATATAGAAACCGCTGTTGCCTGTCTGGCGATACTCGTATTTATAATCGCCCACGCCGCCAGCCGCCAACAAAACAGCTTTGGCGTCGTTGCGTCCGTTGCATTTGGCGTCTTCGGTGGATACTATTTGCATCGTGAGCTGGGTGGGGTGTGTGATTACAGCCTGCTCTGTGCCGGTGATACAGTTCTTAGAATCCTTTACCTGCAATGTGTATGTGCCCTCGCCAAGCGATTCAAACTGGCACAACTGTACGTTGGTGGTTATGCTTTTTGAGCCAAAATTGTCGTATGTGAATGTGTACGGAGCAGTACCGCCCGACGCCTGAACAAAGATGAGAGCCTTCTCGTCGTTGAAACATTTATTGCCTTCAGAATACGCCTCGACTTCTTCTATAGCGAGTTTTTGGGGTTCGGTAATGTTAATCTTTGCCCACGACACCTTACAATCGTCAGCCACCTTTACCTGAGGTAAGTAATCACCTGCGCCAACGTTGAATGTGTTGGTGGTGCCCCAATCGCTTCCGTCGGTCATAATAGAATACTGGTATGTGCCCTCGCCGCCCGATGCAGTTATTTTGATAAAGCCGTCGTTAGCTCCGTAGCAGGTTTGCACATCGCTGTATTCTACGCCGATATGCAATTTGGAAGGCTCTTCGATAGTAACATCCACCTTAGCGCCCACAGCCACACAATTGTGCGAGTCGGTGATGGTAAGTGTGTATTTGCCTGCGGAAAGACCTGTGACTTCGGGCGAATCCCCATAGGTGACTCCGTCGTTGATAGAATAATAATATGGTGCGGTGCCGCCTTCGGGCGTGTTGAACGAGATAATACCGTTGCTATTGCCATTGCATCCCGACACGTCTGTCTTGGTTGCGCCATTGAACTTAAGCTGTCCGGGCTCCTTAATCTCCACAAGCTGTCCGTAGTCCACTATACAGCCCTCCTCGTCTTTGATCATCACCTTGTACTTGCCAGCGGGAAGGTCGTACTTAATAGGCGTATAATTGCTGGTATACTGGTAGCTACCGTCCTCAGGCTCATACAAATATGTCACCTTGCCTCGCGACGATATGGCAGAAACCGAGATCGAACCTTCCGACTTGCCGTAGCACGATGTAATATCGGTGTGCGTAACCGGCTCGGTAAACTTCAAAAGTGCGTCACCGCCTAAGTTGACTTCAACCTCTGCTGATTTGCAATTGTTTTCGTTTATGGCCAAAAGTTGGTATTTGCCACCTGAAAGATTCTCAAACAGCGGAGTATTTACAAACGGACCGTCGGAACCGTGGATAGAATACAAGAAGCTAGTTCCGCCTGAAGGCGATTGAAACTCGATAGATCCGTTTTGGTCGCCGTAACATTTAACACTCTTAGGAAACGGTGCGAATGTAACCGCTGCCGGAGCTTCCACTTCCACAGTCTCTTCAACATAACATTCTGTAGCAACGTCAGTAACCGTAACAGTATAAATATCGTTAATAACATTCTCGACAGTATACGACGAGCCTGTCATCTGCGCCACATGCTGAGCGTTAAACGCTATATCATAAGTGCCTGATGTCAATGTGGAGATAGCTATTTTTCCATCGGCATATCCATAGCAAGATGCCGGTGTTGGTGTAGCTGTTATAGCCATACCACTTATCTTAAAGTTTTTGAATGCTACCACCAAACCCGACGAAGAATGCGACTCTATATCGATATAGAGCTGCACTGCTGATTTTTTAGCCAAATTTTTATCGCAAATAACCACACTGTTCCAATCGTCAGGATTGGTGCCGTCGTTAATGGTAGAAAAAAGTGTGGACCTATTATCTGGGTCGGTACTCCACAAAATAGAAAACGTGGGCGGCTCGGCTAATATTCCATCCTCATAATAATAGTATACATCAAAAGTGATAATCGGTGTGGCTATGTTTGAGAAGTCAAACTGCTGTGTAAGTGTGTATTTGTAACCTCGGTCGGTATGATAGCCCTTGTCATTGACAATCGTATCTACCGCATAGTAATAGTTTCCTATCGTAGGTAGCGAATTATATTCTGTTGGGTTTTCAACATGTCCCGATGTCCATACAACATTTGGGTCTGTAGAGCCAAACTCTGTCCAACCAGTAAATGTGCTATTCAATGTATAGGGCACAGAAGTAGACTGTCCAAATAGTCCGGAACAGCAAAACAATAAAAATGATAATATATATAAGGTGTATCTCGTCTTCATTTTTGTGCGCAAAAAAACAAAAGGACACAATTATGCTTTTACAATAAGACGTTGTTTTTGCTGTTTTTGTTGCTTAGCGGTGGCTAAAAAATATCATGGGCAAGACGGAACCCGAGTGTCTTGCTGTGGTAAGCGGTTGGATACGAATAACGCGACGCCACACGGCAGTTGTCGGCGATGTCTTCCCACGAGCCTCCGCGGCACACATGGCGTATTCCGTATTTAGGTCCGCGGGGATTGTTCTGAATGTCGGGCTGATACTGCTCAAAAAAATCGTAGCACCATTCCCACACGTTGCCGCTCATATCGTAGATGCCGAGAGAGTTTGGTTCTTTGAGACCTACACGGTGTGTTGAGCCGTCTTCCTCGCCATACCAAGCCACATCTTTTACGTACCGGCTGCCGGCATATTTAGTCTTGTCGGCATTTTCGCCGCCACGTGCCGCGTATTCCCACTCTGCCTCGGTGGGAAGGCGGTATTTCTTGCCGGTGAGTTCGTTTAATCGGTCGGTAAACTCGGCGCAATCAACCCACGAGACACTCTCGACCGGAAAGTCGCCAATGTCGCGCTTCTTTTTGAAAAACGAGGGACTGCTGCCCATCACCATCTTCCATTGTGACTGAGTAACAGGATATTGCGAAATAAAAAAGTCGGGCAACAATACACGGTGCACTGGCTTTTCGTTTGAGCGCGACTCGTTGATGTCGCTGCCCATACTAAACGTGCCACCCTTTACATAAATCATACTTATTTCGAGGTTTGCCGCTTTTTCTACAAAGTTCTCGGTCAATTGCTGTCTCATGCTTAACTTTTTATAAAACTTCCTTAGTTATTTACTAAAGCATTTACAAAAATTGTTCCTTATTTTCGCTAAAAATCGAAATATATGAACGGCTGGACGGTCTCGTTTTTAAACTGTATCACCAATTGACACACTATCAGCAATATAATTATTTTAAGAATAAACGGAGATTTTACAAAAATATCGCGAGTTTTTATAGAGAGGCTTTCAGGTACGGCGTGGAATGCAAATCCAAGCACCACCATTATCACCCAAATGTAGCGGGCATCCCAAAAATGTACAAAATATACCAAATCAAAGTTGCCGAATATCTGACTCAGCATCAAAAATGGCACTTGAAACGAACCTATCACCTCGGTAGTAGTTGTGCCATCGTCTAAAACATTCTCGATAGTGATGTCGTTGGCGCGGAAAAACATCCACAAAAATACCACTAACGCAAAGGTAAAGAACCACATAACGGTATTAGTAACACGGTTTTGCGCAA
>JAGCNK010000164.1 GCA_017645985.1 Bacteroidales bacterium
ACCGTTACTCCCCTGGCTGCGTTCAAGCAAGCTGAATACGATGTTACATACATTCCCGGTCTTACCTACTCGCGCGACAACAACACATCTAAATTTGCCGAAGTGGTGCGTGCTGCCAAGTCGGCCGACGCTGTTATATTCGTAGGCGGCGAGGAATCGATACTCAGCGGCGAGGCTCACTGCCTCAGCAACCTCAACCTCCAAGGCGCACAGTCGGCACTGCTTGCCGCATTAAAGCAGGCTGGCAAACCTGTGATTTCGGTCATTATGGCAGGACGTCCGCTCACCATCACCGACGACCTCAAAAACTGCGACGCCGTGCTCTATATGTTCCACCCCGGCACAATGGGCGGCGAGGCACTTGTCAACCTGGTTTCGGGCAAGGTTTCTCCTTCGGGCAAAACTCCTGTAAGCTTTCCCAAAAATGCGGGACAGATACCTGTGTACTACAATCAGAACAACACCGGCCGTCCTGCTTCTGGTCACGAGATTCTCTTAGACGACATACCTGCCGAGGCTGGACAGACATCGCTCGGATGCACATCGTATATGCTCGACACCGGTTTCGGACCTCTGTTTGATTTCGGCTATGGATTGAGCTACACCGAGTTCGCATTCTCCGACTTCAAAATCAACCAGACCGAGTTCACCTCCGACAACGATATTATAAAGGTGTCGTTCACATTGAAAAACACCGGCAGCTACGACGGCGCCGAAGTGGCTCAGGTATACGTGCGCGACCTTGTGGGCAGCATCACACGTCCTATCAAAGAGCTCAAAGGATTCAAGAAAGTATTCTTGCAGAAAGGCGGCAGCGAGAATGTGGAAATATCCATTCCCGTTTCGCAGCTCAAATTCTATGGGCTCGACGACAAGGAGGTGCTTGAAAAGGGCTCGTTTGAAATCTGGGTTGCCACATCCAGCGCCAACAGCGACATAAAATGGAAGACTACTATTGAAGTAAAATAAATTTTTTTCTTCAAAATAAAAACCCTACCTTTGCGGCAAAACACAAACTGCCGAGGGCTGAAAGGAATTTGGCGCAAAGGCGGTTTTTAAACTGATCGAAAAATGGGCTGGTTTAATCGTTTACAACAAGGTATCAACACCGAAACAAAAGACAAAAAAGAAATCAAAGAAGGACTGTGGTACAAATGTCCGCAGTGCAAGAAAATTGTTACCACCGAAGAACAGAAAGAAAACTTCGGCGTGTGCGAATGTGGCTATCACGACAGAATAACCACCGAGGAGTATTTCCAACTGCTTTTCGACGACGCACAATACACCGAACTCTTCGGCAACATCAAGAGCGGCGACCCGCTCCACTTTACCGACCGCAAGAAATACACCGACCGTATTGAGCAGGCTATCAAGTCTACCAATCTGCCCGACGCCATCACAGCCGCCACAGGCACTATCGAGGGTCGCGGCGTGGTTATCGACTGTATGAACTTTGAGTTTATCGGCGGATCTATGGGTTCGGTAGTGGGCGAAAAAATTGCCCGCAGTGTTGACTACTGTATCAAAAACGGTTTTCCGCTTGTGATAATGAGCCGTAGCGGTGGCGCACGTATGATGGAAGGTGAGTTTTCGCTTATGCAGATGGCTAAAACCTCTGCCAAACTTACTCAATTGAGCGAGGCAAAACTTCCCTACATTTCGGTAATGCTCAACCCCACTACCGGCGGTGTTTCGGCATCGTTCGCAATGCTTGGCGACATGAATATCGCAGAGCCGCGTGCGGTGATAGGGTTTGCAGGTCCGCGAGTTATCCGCGAG
>JAGCNK010000025.1 GCA_017645985.1 Bacteroidales bacterium
CCTGCAACGGATTCGCCAATGATAACCCAAGGAGTGTTGTGGCAGAAAATACCTGCGTTCTCTTTGTAACCTGCAGGGTAAGAGCTTATTTCGCCCATCTCTACGTGGTAGGTGGTGTAGGCAGGGTTGTTGAGCACCATACCGTGTTCCGAGTCGAGATATTTCTTGCACGAATCGAGCGACTTGTCTACCATACCGTCTTCCAAGCCTATGCCAGCCATTGTGCACCAGCCTTGGCTTTCGATAAAGATTTTGCCCTCCTCGTTTTCCTTAGAACCAATCTTGTTGCCGTAGAAATCGTATGCGCGGAGATACCAGTCACCATCCCAGCCGTGCTGCTTAACAGCCTCAATCATCTCGTCAACATATTTTTGAGCGCGGGAAGCCTCGTCGGTGCGGCTCAGCTGACGGCAGAGGTTTACATAATCCTTACCGCAGACTACAAACAGACCTGCAATCATAAGCGACTCAGCCTTAGAACCTTCGGTCTGGTTTTCGGTGGTTTGGAAACTTTCGTTAGGATCCCACGAGAAACAGTTGAGGTTGAGACAGTCGTTCCAGTCGGCGCGACCGATAAGGGGCAGCTTGTGAGGACCGAGGTTCTCTACCACGTGGTTGAACGATATTTTAAGGTGTTCAAACAGAGAAACTTCCGAGCCGGGTTTATTATCCCACGGCACTTGCTCGTTGAGAATAGAGAAGTCACCGGTCTCTTTGATATATGCTACTGTACCGAAAATCAACCACATAGGGTCGTCGTTGAAACCGCCGCCGATGTCGTTGTTGCCACGTTTGGTGAGGGGCTGATATTGGTGGTAGCATCCGCCGTCGGGAAACTGTGTGGACGCAATGTCGATAATTCTCTGGCGTGCGCGCGAAGGCACTTGATGAACAAATCCCACGAGGTCTTGGTTTGAATCTCTGAAACCCATTCCACGGCCGATACCGCTCTCGAAGAACGATGCCGAACGTGAGAAGTTGAAAGTAATCATACACTGATACTGGTTCCAAATGTTGACCATACGGTTGAGACGCTCGTCGTTCGATTCAAGCACGAATTTGTCCAAAAGCTCGTCCCACATCTTGCGAAGCTCGGCAAAAGCGGCGTCAACAGCCTCCACGGTAGAGAATTTCTCGATAGTGGCTTTTGCCTTCTTCTTATTTAATAAGGTGCGGTCTGATGCCTGCGATGTGATGAGTTCGCCCGACTGCTTGCGAGCAATCTCTGCGTCGTCGAATTTCTCGTTTTGCTCGTTCTCCACATATCCGAGGAGGAAGATGAAGTTTTTCTCCTCGCCGGGATTGAGAGTTACCTCGATATAGTGCGATGCGATGGGGCTCCATCCGTGAGCAAGGCTGTTGGAAGGTTTGCCTGCTGTAACGCACTGAGGAGCAGAAAGTTCGTTGTAAAGTCCAATGAACGATTCGCGGTCGGTGTCGTAACCGTTAACTGGCACATTTACAGAGTAATATGCGTAGTGGTTGCGGCGTTCCTTGTATTCTGTCTTGTGATAGATAACTGAGCCGTCGATTTCAACCTCGCCGGTAGAGAAGTTGCGTTGGAAGTTCTCCATATCGGTAGCGGCGTTCCACAAGCACCATTCCTGAAACGAGAAAAGTTTGATAGTTTTCTTTTCCGAAGTGGTATTCTTGAGGGTGAGTTTCTGCACCTCAGCCCAAGTTTTCAAGGGAACAAAGAAGAGAGCCGAAGCCTCGATGCCGTTTTTCACACCTTTTATAATAGTATAGTTCATACCGTGGCGACATTCGTAAAAGTCGAGCGGAGTTTTGCAAGGTTTCCATCCGGGCGACCAAACAGTGCCGTTGTCGTTGATGTAGAAATAGCGGCCGCCGTTGTCCATAGGTATGCCGTTGTAGCGGTAGCGGGTGATGCGGCGGAATTTGGCGTCCTTATAAAAGCTGTAGCCGCCGGCTGTATTTGAAATCAGTGAAAAGAAGTCTTCGTTGCCGAGGTAGTTGATCCACGGCCAAGGTGTTGCAGGATTGGTAATTACATACTCCCTGTTTTTGTCGTCGTAATGTCCGTATTGCATTTTTTAGGATATAATGTTACAAAAATTAGTTTATCAGACCCAAAGGTATGTTATTTTTTGATAACCCAATTGATTATTTCGAAAAAAAAAGAAAAAAAATTGACTTTTATTATTTTTATCCGTACTTTTACACCAAATAGAAAAACCAAGCAACTAAAAAATACGTATTCAAAGAATATAATTGCCTAAAATGCATAGCACAATGATACTTCGCGACGACAGATACATTACCATCACAATGGACGAAGACAAATCGCTGTTCAGAACCTGTTGGAAAGATGCCAGCAGCAATATCACCGACACCGAAGAACTGAAATCCATAATCACCGACATCTGCCAAAAATTACTAATCAGCCATCCCCGCTACTATATTGCCAATCAAAAAGCCAAGGAAGTGGCATATCCGGTTGACCTTCAACGTTGGGTGGCAGAACAACTCTACGCAGCCAGTTGCGCAGCCTCGATAAAATATGTGGCAACAATAGAATCGTCAAATATTTCGGTATCAATGAGCAACGATCAGATGATTGGCGAGGTGGAAATCAAAAATGGAATAAATGTTGCAACGTTTAACGACGAATCAGCGGCATTAAAATGGATGAAATTAGAAAAATGAAAAAATTTTTTCGCAATATTCTTTTTTTAATGGTAGATTTTATAATTTCGCCTGATAATTAGTAACACCAACTAACGAGAAAAATAATGCAAGTAATTAAGGATGACGAATATGTAAAGATAACATACGACGAAGAGACTAAGGTGCTGGGAACCAGATGGAAACCCACCAGTTTCGACGACGATTTGTCCGACGAGTATATAAGAGATGTAATCAACCTTATTTCTGACTCGCTCGCCTCTACTCAGGCCGACTACTACCTTGCCGACCAGACCGACCGTGGTGTAGTGTATACCGAGGATATGCAGAAATGGGTGTTGCAAAAACTTATGGAAGGCGGCGTAAAAGCCAACCTTAAAAAGTGCGCCGTGGTGCAGTCGGTAGATTTCTTTGTGGGCATGAGCAACGAGCAGCTGCTCAAAGGCGCAGTCACCGACATAGCATACAAGTGTTTCAGTCACCGTCGCGAGGCGATAGACTGGCTCGGAGTTAAGAATTACGAATGATAATCAATTAAATTTAAACATACACATCAATTATGGTTTCATACAAAGAGTTAGGATTGGTAAACACTAAAGAAATGTTTGCCAAAGCAGTAAAAGGCGGATACGCTATTCCCGCCTTCAACTTCAACACAATGGAGCAGATGCAGGCTATCGTTCAGGCCGCCGTTGAAACAAAGTCTCCTGTTATCATGCAGGTATCAAAAGGCGCTCGTAACTACGCCAACGCTACCATCCTCCGCTATATGGCTCAGGGCGCAGTAGAATACGCAAAAGAATTGGGCTGTCCTAATCCCCAGATTGTATTGCATTTAGACCACGGTGATACTTTCGAGCTCTGCAAAGACTGTATCGACATGGGCTTCTCTTCAGTTATGTTCGACGGTTCTCACCTTCCTTACGAGGAGAACATCCGCATCACAAAGCAGGTAGTAGAATATGCTCACAAGTATGACGTGACCGTAGAGGCTGAGCTTGGAGTA
>JAGCNK010000026.1 GCA_017645985.1 Bacteroidales bacterium
ATGGATTTTGATTGGGACAGCGTATCAAACAAAGGCACAGGCTACTCAGCCGAAAAACGCAAACAACTTGAATCAGAATATGACAAGACATTATCGTCAATTACTGAAAATCAAGTAATCGACGGTACAGTAATAGCCATCACCAGCCGCGAAGTAGTCATCAACATCGGCTACAAGTCGGAAGGCATCGTAAGCCTCAACGAGTTCCGTTACAACCCCGAGCTCAAAGTAGGCGACAAAGTAGAAGTTTACGTTGAAAACCAGGAAGACAAAAACGGACAGCTCGTTCTCTCGCACAAGAAAGCACGCGCACTCCGCAGCTGGGACCGCGTCAACGAAGCTCTCAACAACGACGAAATTATCAAAGGTTACATCAAATGCCGTACAAAAGGCGGCATGATCGTAGACGTATTCGGTATCGAAGCATTCCTTCCCGGATCGCAGATCGATGTTAAACCCATCCGCGACTACGACATCTACGTTGGCAAAACTATGGAATTCAAAGTGGTTAAAATCAACACCGAATTCAAAAACGTGGTTGTTTCGCACAAGGCTCTCATCGAAGCAGAACTCGAGCAGCAGAAGAAAGAAATCATCAGCAAGCTCGAAAAAGGACAGATCCTCGAAGGTACTGTCAAGAATATCACCACTTACGGCGTATTCATCGACCTTGGCGGCGTAGACGGTCTTATCCACATCACCGACCTCTCTTGGGGACGCGTTTCTCATCCCGAGGAAATCGTTCACCTCGACCAGAAGCTCAACGTGGTTATCCTCGACTTCGACGACGACAAGAAACGTATCGCTCTCGGCCTCAAACAGCTTACTCCTCATCCTTGGGATTCGCTCGATGCAAACCTCAAAGTTGGCGACAAGGTTAAAGGCAAAGTTGTGGTTATCGCTGATTACGGCGCTTTTGTTGAAATCGCTCCCGGTGTTGAAGGTCTTATCCACGTATCAGAAATGTCGTGGAGCCAGCACCTCCGCTCTGCTCAGGAGTTCCTCAAAGTGGGCGAAGAAATCGAGGCTGTTATCCTCACTCTCGACCGCGAGGAGCGCAAAATGTCGCTCGGTATCAAACAGCTCAAACCCGATCCATGGGCAAACATCGAAGAGAAATACAAAATCGGAAGCAAACACACTGCAAAAGTTCGCAACTTCACCAACTTCGGCGTATTTGTTGAAATCGAAGAGGGCGTAGACGGTCTTATCCACATCTCTGACCTCTCTTGGACCAGAAAGATCAAACACCCCGGCGAGTTCACTTCTATCGGAAGCGACATCGACGTTGTTGTTCTCGACATCGACAAAGAAAACCGTCGCCTCAGCCTCGGCCACAAACAGTTGGAAGAGAATCCCTGGGACACTTTTGAAACTATCTTCAACGTTGACAGCGTTCACGAAGGAACTATCACCAACATCTTCGACAAAGGCGCTATCATCGCTCTCCAATACGGTGTTGAAGGTTTCGCAAACCTCCGTGCCCTCGTAAAAGAAGACGGTTCGCAGTGCAAAGTTGACGAGAAACTCCCCTTCAAGGTTATCGAGTTCTCTAAGGCTGCTAAACGTATCATCCTCTCGCACACCAAAGTTTGGGAAGACGCCAACAACCCCGAGAAGAAGACCAAAAAAGCTAGCGACAAACCCGCTAAGAAAGAGAAAGAGGAACAGCCCAAAGTTGAAAAGGCTACCACTACTATCGGCGACCTCTTCGGCGACGCTCTCAAAAGCCAATTGGAACAGCAGAAAAACGAATCTGCAGAATAATTAACGCCTCGACGGCTTTGTTTAATACTAATATAAATTGACCCAATATGGACGAGAAAAAATTTGAAGTTATCAAACACGATAATTACACAGTAATAAGCATACTTGTTGAAAAGCTGGACACTCACATTGCTCCGGCTGTTAAATCGGAACTTGTACTGATTGCCGGCAACGGTGAAAGAAACATCGTTATCGATCTCCAGAAAGCCCGTTACTGCGATAGTTCAGGATTGAGCGCAATATTGGTAGCAAACCGGCTTTGCAAAAACGCCAACGGCACGTTCGTACTCACAGGACTGCAGACCGCTGTAGAAAGACTTATCTCTATCTCGCAACTCGACACAGTGCTCAACATCGAACCTTCCGTAGAAAAAGCCGTCGATGTAATAATGAAGAACGAAAAGGCAAAAGAGGAAGCTAACGCACAGTAAGTTCCCTTCTTGAGCTAGACTAATAAAAAAAAGCAGTGAAAAATTTCACTGCTTTTTTTTTGTTTATTTATGGCTAAGACTAAAGTCTGTCTTCAAGAATAGCTTTCGCTTTTTCGGGAGTTACAATGCCGTGCTCGCCAAGCTCTACGCCGCGGGTCTTGAAACGGTTGTAAATCTCGTCCACGATGTCTTTGCCGATGTTGTAGTCAGAAAGGCGTGTCTTGATGCCGAGCGACTGGAAAAACTTCTCGGTGGCGTCGATTGTCTTGTCGATAATCTCGTCGTCGCTGCCAGAGGTGATTCCCCACACGTTTTTGGCAAACATCAGCAGCTTGGCCTTCTTCTCCTTGCGCATCACACGCATAGTACCGGGAAGAACGATAGAGAGAGTAACGCCGTGGTCGAGTCCGCAGAGTGCTGTAAGCTCGTGACCGATCATGTGCGTGCTCCAGTCCTGATTTACGCCCGGACAGATGAAGAAGTTGAGCGCACAGGTGGCAGCCCACATATAGTTGGCGCAGGCGTTGTAAGGCGGATTGTCAACAAGCACCTTGGGAGCGGTTTCGATAATGGTTTTGAAAACGCCTTCCGCCCAGCGGTCTTGCACCGGAGTGTCGATATCGTCGGTAAGATACTGCTCAAACACGTGGATAAAGCTGTCGGCAAGTCCGTTTGCCTTCTGACGCTTGGGAATAGAGTATACCACCTCGGGGTCGAGAATCGAGAACGCGGGATATACCTTTGGACTTCCGAAAGCGAATTTCTCCTTGGTGGCGCGGCGCGAAATCACAGCGTTGCAGTTCATCTCGCTGCCGGTGGCTGGCATTGTCAGCACCGATGCAAGCGGCAGAGCCTCGCCGAAGTCTGCGCCCTTGGTAAGGATGTCCCACGGGTCGCCCTTGAATTCCACAGCTGCGGCAATAAACTTGGTGCCGTCGATTACAGAGCCTCCGCCCACTGCGAGCAGAAATCCCACGCCCTCCTCGCGGCAAATATTCACCGCCTTCATCAGGGTGTCGTAGTCGGGATTGGCCTCAATTCCGCCAAACTCTATAACTGTAAAGCCTTCGAGAGCTTTTTTCACCTGGTCGTACACTCCGTTTTTCTTGATGGAGCCGCCGCCGTAGGTCATCATAATTTTCTCCCCTTTGTAAAGATTGTTGGTAAGTTCCGCAATGCTTCCCTTTCCGAAAATAATCTTCACGGGATTCTGAAATACAAAATTGTTCATTTCTTTGATATTATTTATTAGGTTTATCGCCATAAAAATACAAAAAATATTAAAACAACAAAATTATTATTGGAAATTGTTTTTAAATATCGTACTTTTATACAAAATTTTGAAATGAATTTTTAAATAATAATACATTGAATATCAATATATTAGGAATAGAATCATCGTGCGACGACACCTCTGCCGCCATAGTGGGCGACGGAGTTTTGCTATCTAATGTAATTGCAAGCCAGGCGGTACACAGCGCATACGGCGGTGTTGTGCCAGAATTGGCGTCGCGTGCGCACCAGCAAAACATCATTCCCGTGGTGGATCAGGCCATCAAGCAGGCGGGAATCACCAAAAACGACATCAGCGCCGTGGCATTTACCCGCGGACCAGGACTGCTCGGCTCGCTGCTCGTGGGCACGTCGTTTGCCAAAGGATTCGCCCTTTCGGCTGGCATTCCGCTGATTGAGGTAAACCACCTGCAGGGTCACGTGCTTTCGCAGTTTGTACACGAGAAAGACAAACCTGAGAACCATCCCGACTTTCCGTTCCTCACCCTTCTGGTTTCGGGCGGACACACGCAGATTATCCTTGTGAAAGACTATTTCGATATGGAGATAATCGGCACCACCATCGACGACGCAGCCGGCGAGGCGTTCGACAAGTGCGCCAAGGTGATGGCTCTGGGCTATCCCGGCGGACCAGTTATCGACCGCTACGCACAGGAAGGCGACCCCGAGCGTTTCCATTTTGCCAAACCGCATATCGAAGGCCTGAATTTCAGTTTCAGCGGACTTAAGACTTCGTTTCTATACACCCTCCGCGACAAGATGAAAGACGAACCCGACTTTATCGACAAGAATATCAACGACATCTGCGCTTCTTTGCAGTTCACGATCACATCCATACTGATAGAGAAACTCGTTGACGCCGTAAACCAGACCGGCATCAACAGGATAACCATCGGCGGAGGCGTGGCTGCCAATTCCGAATTGCGACAGGTGCTCAAATTCGAGGCCAAGCGTTACGGTTGGAAGGTTTACATTCCCGAACGCAAATACACCACCGACAACGCAGCTATGATTGCCGGAGCGGGTTACTACAAGTTTTTGAAAAAAGAGTTTGTGGGAATGGACATAGCTCCCGACGCACGTTTAAAATTTTAATCACTCCTACTCATGCAGCAACAAGAACAAGCATCGGCTTTAAGGCGCAAATTATTCACGCTGTTTAGCGAGGAGACCCGCGACAAGGGTTTCCCAAAGTATTTCAATTACTTTATTATGACGCTGATACTTGTGAATGTGGTGACTATGATTTTGGAGACAGTGAAGTCTGTTTACGAACCGTACCACGCTTATTTTCACGCATTTGAACTCTTCGTTATAGCAGTCTTCACTTGCGAATACATCATGCGCATTCTCACCGCCGACCTTGCTTTCCCTTGCGGAAACCGCTTGAAAAGCATCCTCAAATATATGTTTTCGTTTTACGGGCTTATCGACCTGCTGGCTATTCTGCCGTTCTATTTGCCGTTTACAAAACTTGACCTCAGAATTGTTAGGACATTGCGATTGCTGCGATTCTTAAGACTCTTTAAGATAACACGTTACAACAATTCGATGGAGCTAATCAAGTCGGTTATGAGCGAAAAACGTTCCGAACTCGGTGTCACATGCTTTGTGATTATCATTGTGATGATAATTGCCTCGTTCTTAATGTTTTATGCCGAAAATGCCGCACAGCCCGACAATTTTCCAAACGTGCTCACCTGCATCTGGTGGTCGATTGTTACCCTCACCACTGTGGGCTACGGCGACGTGTTCCCAGTAACTGGCATCGGACGTCTGATTGGCGGAGTCATCGCTTTTCTCGGCATCGGACTTGTAGCTCTGCCCACCGGTATCATCAGCGCAGGATTCTTAGAAAAACTTAACAGCAACAATAAGGATAACGAAAAAACACAAAAACCTGAAAACAAAGAAGATACACAGCATCATTGCGACAAGAAGTACTGTCCTTACTGCGGACACAAACTAGACGAATAGCAGTTTATGAAACTTTTTGACACTTGGTAAGTAAAACAACTAAAAAGAACACATCATGGCCGCACAATCGTACCTAACGGAAAAGACACCCGCCGAAACGGTGCTTCACCGCAAAGCCTATTCGGAGGACGACACCGACATAATGTTCGAGCGTATGCTCGCTTCCGACCTCTACTTTCCCAAAGAGAGCGACAAGGAGCTCGTGCGCAAGGCGTACGACGTGGCTAAACGTGTGCACCACGGTCAAAAACGTACCACCGGCGACAGTTTCATCTACCACCTGTTCGACGTAATGAGCATCGTGGTGCAGGACATCGGACTGGGTTCTACTGGTGCCGCGGGTGCCTTGCTTCACGAAATCACTTTCCACACCGACCTCAAAATCGAAGACGTAAAGCAGATGTTCGGTCAGCAGATGGCCAACATCATCGACTCGCTGGCAAGAATCAAAGGCACGTCGGAATATTTCAAAGACTCGGAACCCGAGGTGTACAAAAAAATCATTCTCGGTCTTACCAACGACCTGAGAATCATACTCATAAAACTTGCCGACCGTCTGTCAAACCTGCGCACCCTGGAAATCAAGTCGAAAGACACGCAATACCAGGTGGCGTACGAAACAATGCAGATTTACGTTACCCTTGCGCACCGTCTGGGACTTAACAAAATCAAGACCGAGCTGGAAGACCTCTCGTTCAAATTTCTCAACCGCAAGGCATACGACGAAATACTGGCAAAACTGCAGCTCACCGAAAACGAGCGCAAGAACTTCATCAACAAGTTCAGCCTGCAAATCATCGACAAGCTGTCGAAAAACAACATAAAATTCGACCTCAAAGGACGTCCCAAGAGCATTTTCTCCATATATCAGAAGATGCAGAAAAAGAAGGTGACATTCGACGAGGTGTTCGACAAGTTTGCCATCAGAATCATCTTCACGCCCAACAATCCCGAACTTGAAAAAGAGGAGTGCCTCTATATAGTAAAGGTGATAAGCGAAGATTTCTACGTTCACCCCGAGCGCACCCGCGACTGGATCACTATGCCCAAGGGCAACGGCTACGAGGCGTACCACCTCACCGTTTTCGACGAGAAAAGCAAGAGATGGGTGGAGATTCAGATACGCAGCCAGCGCATGGACGAGATTGCCGAATACGGTTTTGCCGCCCACTGGAAATACAAGGGAATTTCCGACAAGCGCAAAGACTTTGACGACAAGCTCAAAATACTGAAACAGAAACTAGAAGCCCCCGCCTCGGTAGAGTTCGACTTTTCGCAAGACTTCAAGTTCCTCATCTCCGACGAGATATCAGTGTATTCGCAAGACGGACGCATCACCACGCTGCCACAAGGCGCCACCGTGCTCGACTTCGCATACTACGATAATCCCGAAAAAGCAAGCTCGTGCATAGGCGCAAAAGTGAACCACAAGATGGTGACAATAGGCTCGCGTCTGCAAAACGGCGACCTAGTGGAGCCTGTAACGTCGAACCGCACCAAGCCCAAACCCGAATGGCTGTCGATAGTGCACACCGAAAAGGCGATGGAGATACTCAAAGAGCAGCTCCACGACTTTCTCAGAGTGGAGATTGCCGAGGGTCAGCGCATACTCCACAACCTGATTCGCCAGTATAAAATAGTAAACGAGATAGAGGTTACAAACAAGCTGATAAGACAGTTTGCGTGTCTCAACAAGACCGACCTGCTAACCAAAATATCAAACAAAACCATCGCCGCCGACGACTTAGACCAGGCTGTGAAAAAATGCGCAGCCAACACATTCGTGCGGTTCTGGAGGCTGCAGTTTGGCGACAACGCCGAAACCCAGCGCTCCGACTCCGACGTGTCGAAATACATCATCGGCGAAGACCTCGAAAACAACTACGAGCTTGCCGACTGCTGCAACCCGATTCCGGGCGACGACGCCGTGGGACTTATCGACCGTGAGAAACACACCGTGTTCATACACAAGAAAAAGTGCCTGTACGCAGTGTCGCGAATCCGCGAAAATCCCAACCTGCTGATTCCTGTGTCGTGGAGAACACACCGGGAGCTTTCTGGCACTGCCAAACTGGTGTTCGATGGCGTGGACCAAAAAGGAATAGCCCAACGAATCATCACCACCGTTTCGCAAGAGGTGGAACTGAACCTCAAAACCATACACATCGAGAGCGACGACACAAGCTTCTCAGGATGGATCGAAGTGTACGTGCGCACGCAGACCCATCTCGACAAATTAGTAAAAAAACTCCGTGAAATAGCGGGCATCCTTAATGTAACAATTGAATAATGATAAATATCGAAAACAAACAATGCGGCAACTGCAAGTTCAGAGAACTGCTCTGCCACGGACTTTCAGAACAAGACCTGAACTCGCTAATCAGCCAGTCTCAAATGCGCAGATACGCCAAAGGCGACGCCATTTTGCGACAAGGTTTAAAATCCACAGAGCTCATATACCTGTCGAAAGGTATTGTGAAATTCGTGCTTGAAGATACAGGCCGCGAATTTATCGTTGCCATCGACAAGGCGCAGACTCTTCTGGGACTTGCCAACATTCTCAACGAGGATGTCAACTATTTCACTGTTCGTGCCGTTTCGGAATGCACAGGATGCGCCATCAACCTTTCGCGGTTCAAGCTGCTGATGCTCAACAACCGCAACTTCATGTTTGAAATCATGAGTCTGTCAACACAGATGTTTCGCGGAGCTATCAACAACTTTATCAGCATTGCCCGCAAGCAGAGCAACGGACGTATCGCCGACGTGCTGCTCTACCTCAGCGACAACATCTACTGCTCAAGGTCGTTCTCGCTGTCGTTTTCAAGACAGGAACTCGCCGACTATGCAGGATGTAGCAAGGAACAGATTATCCACACGTTGCGCAATTTTGCCGCCGACAACATCATTTCGGCAAGCGGAAAAAAGATTGAGATTATCGACTACGACCGCCTGAAAACCATCAGCCGTATAGGATAAATCATTTTTTCAAAACTTTTTTGGTAATATTGTTTACAATTTAAAAAATAATGCGTATATTGCGTCAAAAATTCAATACAATATTACAATGAAACTCAAAATAGAATACAAGGATAAACAGAAATTCGGCAAGGAGGATTTGCTGATGATGAAGCAGTTCATCGACCAGAAGAAAATCTCGGGACTGAAAAAAATCGAATTAGAGCAGAAAAAAATCAAGAAAGGCGAAATGGGAGCCGGCATAGGCGCGGCGCTCGTTGGTCTTGTAGGCAGCCTCACCGACCCGCTCACAACCCTGTGCAGCGCGGTGGTAGAATGGGTACGCCTTCACCGTAGCGACGTAAAACTGCGTCTCGACAACGGCGAGGAGCTTGTGATATCTGCCAACCTCTGCCGCTCTAAAAAAGCCATCAACGACATTGTGGAGACCTTTGTGAACAAGTCGATGGAAATCCGCCAGAAAGCTCCCGGCACCAAGAAAGACAAGCCTCTTCCTCCCCCGCCCCACGCTCCTGCCAAGCCCGAAGAGCAGAGCAAAGAGCAGCCAAAGGAGCACAAGGATTAGAGTTCCTTCTCGTCACGTTTGCGGAGGGCGCGACGCCACATAAACATACACACCGATACGGCGGAGGCTATGTACATTACTATGCCTTCGTCGAATCCCAATTGTATCGTGCGTAGCACTGCTATGATAAGGCATACTGCGGCCATACATATCCACAGCACCTCCATCGGATTTTTTCTCTCTTTCTGTTTCATTGTTCCACGTTGGTTGAATCTGCCACCACTGACGACGACACGTTGAGTTCCTGATACTCGTTTCTTAGTTCCACCACGCCGTTGACATCCAGGAAACGGTAGTTTTTGAATGTAAGGTCGCTTTCAAAGCCGCTCTTGCCGTCGATCACAAATCCGTCGCCGGGCTGAGCCACCATCACACGCTTAACCGAAAAAATCTTCTGCTTGTTTTCGTCGCAAAAAATCTGCTCGGTTTTCAATGTGGTGCCGTCGTCGTTTGTTATCACCACGTTGCGGCGGGCTTCGTAAAGGTGCTTTTTCTTATAATACACGGCATAGTCGGCAGTAAGCCTCGACTTCTGCTTAAGCTCCTCGTCGTAGAAAATCACGTCCACGCCCTTGGGAAACTCCAAATAAGAAGCCACGTCGCCATGCTCGTAGTCGTCGGCCTGCGGAGCGGTAACAGTGGTGCGCATCTTGTGCGACGAATAGTATTTCAGGTCGAGATTCTCAACCGACTGCTGCGGAAATGTGGCGTCGATGTTGTAGTTGTTGAGCTGCTCCATCTTCGACGAGCAGGCCTGCACAGCGCACAAAACCACCAGAAACAACAATAATTTATAATTCATAATTCCTTTCTAAAAAAATGTAGGGACGTGCTATTAAAAAATGTAGAGACGTGCCATGGCACGTCTCTACAAACAATTTATTGTTTAAACCATGATTAGAATCTTGCGGTTGTAGTCTCGCCGATCCATCCGCCGATAGTTACCGAAGCGCCGTTGGTTACAGAGTGCATGAATGCTTCCTCCTTGTTGGGGCACTGCGAACGGTATCCACCGATAAGCTTGTTGACGTCGGATGTTACGCTGGGGTCAACAGCCTTAGCACGGTTGAGCTTGTCGATTACCAACCAGAATACCTGCTGATGGTCGAATGCGCTCTCGCCGATAGAGTTGGCTGTCTGAGCGTACATTGTGGCAATCAGGATGTAAGGCTGACCGTAGTTGGCTTTGTGCTCGAGAGCCTTGTTGCAGTATGTGCGAGCCGAGCTGTACTGTTTCTGTTTGTAAAGGTCTACAGCGATTGAGTAGTTGTAGTTGGCCTTCATAGAGTCAGCTGTGGCAAATCCGATAGCCTTCTTGTAGTTTTCGATAGCTTCGTCGTAGCGTCCTTTTTTGTCGAGCATACGGCCAAGGCTGCGGCAAGCGAGCTCGGAGGGCTCTTTAGCGGTAAGCTTGATAGTAGCGTCCTCGTAGAGCTTGAGGTCGGTGCAACCCTTTCTGTCGAGGATGTTAACAATCTTGCGGAGCAGCTCCACGTCTTCGGGATTCTGTTTGAAACGGGGCTCGAAAGCCTTGTTGAGAGTTTCGCACTGAGCGGCGGTGCTGTTAGAGAAGAGCTGGTCAACGCCTGTGATCACAGTGTTGCAGTTGTCGAGTTCTTTCTGAGTTTTAGCAGGATCTTTCTCCTTGCCGCCTTCGATACGGGCTGTGAGGTCGGTACGCTGCTTCTGAAGAATATCAGTGAGAAGCAGGTACTGGTCAACAACTTGAGAAGCGTCGATTTTTTCTGCGTTGTACATGTCGATGGTAGCCTTCATAGTTGTCTGGATAACAGCTACTTCGGTTTTCTCCTTACCAAGTTCTACCGACTTGTTGAGAGTTTCGTAGTACGCATCGATCATAGCAGGACGGTATTTAGCCATGTCCACACCCTTGCGGCCGAGAACGTATCCCTCGCCGTAGAGCTTGCTGGTACGAGCAAAATACTTGATACGGTTGTCGTACACCATCATAAGAGTGTCGATCCAGGGCTGCTGCTCTGTGCCGGTTTTGCACTGCTGCAGTTGGTAAACGATGATGTTGCGTCCGTGCTGGTAGATGTTGGCGTTGCACATCGGGTAGTCTTTGATGAGCACCGACCAAGGATTGTAAGCGTCCTTGAAGTTGTTCTGCTTGATAAACTCAGAGAACATAGAGAGCTGACGTACGCAGAATGCGCTGTCGGCGCCGAATTTCTCCTGGTCTTTCATAAGCTCGGCGATCTTGTGACGCTCGCTTTTGATTTTGCCTTCCAATTCGTCGATTGTACCGGCTTTCTGCATATCCTTGAGAGTCTTAAGGTCGAATATGGTCAAAAGTTCAGAATCTGCTCCCCCGAGTTTGAATTTTTCAATTTCCTCAAGACCGTCGTTCATCTGAGCGTAAAGCTCGCGGTAACGTGCCTTGTAGGCCTTGTTGTAAGTGGTTTTGCCGGGCACAATGGCTAATTCGCCGGCAGTTTCGGGAAATATTGCCTTTACCACATCGTCCGGAGTCTGTCCCATAGCCATGCTTCCCGAAAGAAGCACCGCCGAAAATGCTAATGCTAATTTTTCCGATTTCATCTTTATCATAATACTAAAATTTAAAAATTTAAAAAATTGATTCTACTCTATTGAAATTTCCTCTTTACAAACCAAACGTCATGTATAGTAACGTTGAAATGGAGTAAAAAGTATTTTTCTTCATACAAATTGTTGCTTGTAGTACCCCTCTTGCCCATATCGCATCCGATATTGAGCAGAATGGATCTCAACGGAAGGCCTAATCCAAAAGTCATGCCCTGATTTTTGATGGTTGTGCCGTTGAGTTCAAGGTATGTGTCCTCGGTGTGAAATCCGACACGGTACATTATTGTTTTGAAAAAGCGTGTCGAATAGCGGTCGGTCACATACTCAACTCCCGCAGCCAGGAATGTGCTCTTGCGCAGGGGAGCGTTGTTTTCGCCTTCTAAGTCAAAGTTCGTCCAGTCTTGAAACGCGTAGTCGGCTGTTATGCTGAGGCGGTCGTAAATATCAACCGATGCTCCAACGCCGATTTTCTTCGGCAGCGTTACGTTGCTCTTTGTTAATGTATCGTTGCAAATGGTGTCGACAGTTGAAGAGGAGATATAGTTAAATTGATTTAAAATAAGCAGTTCGTTGCGCGATTTCAACTTGGTGTCGGTGCCGACAGTGACTCCTAAACCCACTGTGAGCATATTCTTGGTTGAATCCTTGGGCGATTTGAACGATTTCTGAAAATGAGCTCCGAAATCGCAGCCGAATCCGTGCATCAGATACCTGTTTTTGTACTTGAGCGCCGAGCTGTAATTGGCGTCGGTGGCTATGACGTTTACCTGGTTGGTGCGGTCCAAGCTGCCGAAAAGGCACGATCCTGTAGCACCTATCGAAATCATTTTAAACAACTTAAACGATGTAGAGAGTGTCACGGTGTTTAATCCTCCAGAACCCTCGGTGCTCTGTGTGAAACCGTAATAAAGGTCGTCGGTGCCGTTTTGCATAATGAGGGTGTCTTTCATAGAGTAGCCCACCGAGCTGTAAGGACGGAGAGCGAAGGTGAAGCTCCACCACGGTTTGGCTGCGAATCCGCCTGCCAGATATTTAAAAGTGGTGTTGTTGTTTCGCTGGCTTGCCGACGAAGACGACACATTGGTGTATTTGGTCTCCATTCCCACGTCGAAGATAAAACGCTGCAACGGGAGGTTGTTGTTGGCTGCGGGGTTCAGCAAGTTGAGATACACTTCGGAACTTTTGCCGATTCCTGTGCCGCCAACAGCCAGGTTGTGACCCATCTGCGGAGCAAAAATGTCGCCCACACCGTAGCGCGAGTAGGGCGAGAAGGTGATTTTCTGAGCTTCCGACGGCAGACAAACCGCCGTTAAAAGCATCACTATCAATATTTTAATCGTTTTCAGATACATTGTATTGTAAAATTCTGTTTAATCCTATTGCCACTAAATTTGGCTGTGCAAATATCGTGTTTTTTAATTTCTCTGCCAAGAAAATCGTATCTCCTCCTGTTAAAATTATTGCAGGATTGTTTAAATGCTCTTTTGCGAAACTGATATTCCACATAATTTCTGCCACAATTCCGTTCACAACTCCGTTATTTATAGCACTTTGCGTGTCGGTGGCGATATTTTCGGAATCGGCGTCGGGTGTCACCAGAGGCAGTCTGGCGGTATGCTCGTGAAGCGAGGCGAATCTGAGCCCGAGACCCGGCGAAATGCTGCCTCCGAGGTATCTGTTTTGTCCGCTCACAAACTCGTAAGTTATTGCAGTTCCAGCATCTACGACCAAAACATCGCGTCCCGGAAACAGCACCGTTGCACCCACTGCGGCGGCCAGACGGTCGTTGCCGAGCAGCTTTGGATTGGCGTAACTATTTGATATAGGCACACTTGTGTCGGAATTAAGAATTACTACCTTATTGCAACGTTTTGATAATAAAGCAATTAACGAATCAGGGACAACCGCCACAGACGAGATTATGGCGTCGGATATTTTTGAATCGTTAACAATATTTAACAATTTTTCCGAAAAAGAGGTGTCGCTGTTTTCAACAACCACGGAGCCGGTCAGCCGTTGATGGTCAAAAAAATAAAATTTACACCTGGTGTTGCCAAAATCTATTACTATATTCATACGTTTAATAAGGAAATATTCGTAACTTTGGGGCAAAATTACTAAATTTGCAATTCAAAACTTTTATTACTACCAGATGAACGCTAAAAAAATACTCATTGTAGAAGACGACAAGATGTTATGCACAATATTTCAGATGTTTATACAAGAGTTAAACTATGAAATAGTGGCCACTGTGCGCACAGGCGAGGATGCAGTAGCCGCATGCGACACCTACAGCGATATCGACGTCATAATGATGGACATCCATCTCGACGGCAACATCGACGGCGTGGAAACCGCCAAGATTATAGCCCAGAAGCACAAGACGCCGATAATATTCATCACCGGCGACTCGTCGCCGTCAACAATCGAAGCCGCCACGCTGCAAAATGTCTACGGATTTATGACCAAACCGGTATACAAGCGCAACCTCGGCGTGGCTATCGAATACGCGTTTGCAAAATACAGAAAAGGATAAAATTTTGTTCACACTTTTAATAATAGCACTCTCAGTATCGGCATTGTCAGCGGCATTTTTCGCAGGTATCAAAACCGCACTCACCGGAAGCGACCGCCTTGTGCTCGACATCGACATCAAAAACGGAACTATCCGCCAGGGCATAGTGTTCCGTCCAGCCGACAATATAGAACTGTGCATCACCTGCATGCGCACCGGCGAAATTCTGTCGCAGTGCGTGTTGGCAAGCGCGGCGTTTGTACTGTGCGGACGCCTCGGACTCAGCCAGCAGGGCAACATCATTTTCATAGCCGCAGCCATCATCACGGCTGTAATCTTGTGCAAGGCTCTGCCCACGGCGGTATTTTCACGAAACGCCAACCAGATGCTCCGCCGCTTTGTGCCCCTCGCCGACTTTATTTCCAACTTCCTCTACCCTGTGGTTTATCTGGTTATGTTTCAGGTGATTTCGGCAAGTGGAAAAATCAAGGGCAGAAACATCGACACCGAACCCAACAACATTTCGGAGCTTATTCCCACCACAGCGTCAAAAGCCGACGACGAAGAGTACGACGACGGACGTCTGCAATTCTTAAAAAGGCGTTGGATTTCAAGGATATACGCATACGCGAATGTATAGTGCCGCGCAACGAGATTGTGTCGGCCAATGTCAACGACTCTATCAAGACACTCACCGAGGCGTTCATACAGAGCGGATACTCCAAAATTGTGATTTGCAACGGAAGTCTCGACCGCATAATAGGATATGTCAACGCGTTAGACCTGTTTAAAAAGCCCAAGAGCATCAAGGACATAATAGTGCCTGCTATAGAAGCGCCCGAAACAATGACCGCCGACAAGCTGCTGAAACAGTTTGTGAAACGCCGCAAAAGCGTGGCGGTGGTTACCGACGAATACGGCGGCACGGCGGGAATGCTCACCGTGGAGGACATCATCGAAGAGATTACCGGCGAGATAGAAGACGAACATGACTATCAGGAACTTGTGGAACGCAAGATTGGCAACAACGAGTTCATTTTCTCAGGACGTCTGGAAATCGACTACATCAACGAAAAATACAAGCTACACCTGCCCAAAACCGACGACTACGAAACCCTAGCCGGATATATCCTCACCCTCAACAAGGATTTTCCCAAAAATGGCGACGAGTTTGCCGACGGCGACCTGATTATAAAGGTGCTGCAGGTAAAAAAGCCAAAGATAAACACAGTTAGAATCACGTTAAAACATTAGATATGAATATTATACACCTTAATATAATTGACTCAACCAACGACGAGGCACAACGACGGATTTCGCAAGACCGCGAGTCAAAGGAAGACTTTGTGATACGCGCCGATTTTCAAACCGACGGACGTGGACAGCGCGGCAACATCTGGGAGAGCGAAAGCAGCAAAAACCTGATGTTCAGCTATGTGTTTCACCCCAAGGAACTTATGGTAACAAACCAGTTTCTCCTGTCGCAAGCCACAGCCGCCGCCGTGGCAGAATATTTTGAAACCCGCCATATTCCGAACGTATCTGTCAAATGGCCAAACGACATATATTCGGGAATGCAGAAGATCTGCGGCATGCTGATTGAAAACGCCGTGTCGGGCAAGTACATAAGATCCAGCATCCTGGGCATAGGCATCAACGTAAACCAGGGCACATTTCCCGAAAACCTTCCCAACCCGGTGTCGATGAAGATTATTACCGGCGAGGAATACAATCTCGACCAAGAGTTGGACGTTTTTTTAGAGATTTTGCAAAAGCACCTTGCGCATATCCAAAACGGCGAAACCGACATTCTGCGGCAGAACTACATGAGCCGTCTGCTCGGATTAGACAAGACATTGGTGTACAATTCGCGAGGCACTGTGTTCAAAGGCATTGTCCGCGATGTGGAGCAGACCGGGTTCATCACCGTGGAAAACCAGCAGACCGGAGAATCAAAGAAATACGACTTTAAAGAAATAGAACTGATTATACCAGAACAAACAAAGTATACAACGTCAAAATGAAGAATATCAAATATATAGCCGCATTGTTGTTCATCTTTGCATCGTTTGTTGCCCAGGCGCAGTTTTACAACGGTCACCAGATGAACTTCGGGCAAAACCGTGTGCAGTACTCTGAGTTTCAATGGTTTTACTACCGCTATCCGCAGTTCGACACATACTACTACCAGCAGGGCAAAGACCTGGCGCAGTACGTCAGCGACCGTGCCCTGGAGGTGATTCCCGAAATGGAGAAGTTTTTCGGACGCAAAATGCAGAAACGCATCATATTTTTGGTATACAACCGTTTGACCGAGTTTCGCCAAAGCAACATCGGACTGCAGACGCAGGACATATCCACCAACCTCGGAGGCACCACCAAAATCATCGACAACAAGGTATTCCTATATTTCGACGGCGACCACATCAAGTTCGACGAGCAGATACGCGAGGCGGTGGCTTCGGTGCTGATGACTTCGAGCCTCTACGGCACAGGTCTCAAAAGCAAGGTGGCCAACTCGGCGGTGATTTCGCTGCCCGAATGGTACAGCCGAGGTCTTACAGCATACGCCGCCATCAAGTGGAACTCCGAAGTGGAGGACATCATCAAAGATGGTTTTGAAAGCAAAAAATACAAAAAAATCAACCACCTTCGCGGCGACGACGCCAAATATGCCGGATACTCGCTATGGCATTACATCACAATAGCTTACGGCAGAGACGCAGTGCCAAACATCATCTACCTGACAGGCATCAACAAAAACCTTAACAACGCCATAAGCCAGGCTCTCGGCAAATCGATCAAAAAGCTTTCGCCCGACTGGAAAGAGTTCTACAGCGAAAAATTTGCCGTCAACCGTCCCGACGAGTCCATTCCCGCCAGCGACACCATCATCAAGAAGCCCAAACGCAACACCGTGTACGACAATCCCGCCACATCGCCCGACGGACGGTTCACATTCTACACCACCAACTGCATGGGCAAGTACAAGATTTTTCTTCGCGACAACACTACCGAAGAGTTCACCAAACTGCTGCGCCGAGAACAGAAACTGGAGCAGATCACCGACTACTCTTATCCCGTGGCGGCGTGGCATCCTACGTCAAAGATACTCAGCTTTGTAATCGAGGAACGCGGATATGTATTTCTGTATCAATACAATACCGACTCCAAGACAATGATGAACAAGATGCTGCCCAAGTTCGACAAGGTTTACTCGATGGACTACTCTCCCGACGGACTCAATATGGTTATGAGCGTCCAGCTGTCGGGTATGCGCGACATTGTGATAATGAACGTGGCCTCAGGCACATTTGAAAACATCACACAGGACCTTGCCGACGACATCGACCCGAAATACGCCGCCGGCAGCCGCAAAATCGTTTTCGCATCCAACCGTCTGTGCGACACGCTTATGGAAGAGAAACCCGACTTTCACCGTCCCATAGGCCGCACCTACGACATTTTTGAATACAACCTCTCGTCAAAAAACAAAGTGCTGCGCCGCGTTACCAACTCGCCCTACGAAAACGAGACCGCTCCGCACGAAACTTCGCCAGGAAACTACACCTACCTGAGCGACAAGAACGGTATTTTCAACCAATACGCATCGGTTTACGACAGCGCCATTGTGGCTATCGACACTATTGTACATTACAGATATACAAATAGTTACAAACCAGTTTCAAACTACGGGCGCAACACTCTCAAGCTGCACACCGACAACAAAAACCAGAAAACCGACAAATCGTTCCGTTTCAACGACCGTTTCTACCTCTTCTCTGGCAAGAGCAACAAGAGCAGTGCCGACATTCCTTCCACCCTGCCCACCACATACTTCAAGGCAAGGGAAAACCGCCGTCAGCACCGTCAAGACAGCCTCGAAGTTGTGCGCAAGCAACGCCTTGAACGCGAACGCCGCATAGCCGACAGCATCGCAGCCAATCCGCCTAAGGAGTGGATTCATCCCGACAGCTTGAAATACGACATCACCAACTATGTTTTTGAGGAGGAACGTCCTCTTGCCCAGCAGCTTACATTCTACCAAGAGGACTTGAAAGAACGTCACAAAAACGAGGCTGCAGTCCGTCCGCACCAAAGGCTATATTTCACCAACTTCTATATCGACTACCTTGTAAGCCAGATTGATTTCAGCGGCAAAAACCAAAGCTATCAGGCATTTACGGGCGGACCATACTACTTCAACCCGGGCGCAAGCGCATATTTCAAAATAGGCATTAAGGATCTTTTTGAGGATTACCGTCTTACAGCCGGAGTCAACATCGGAGGCAATTTCGACAGCTACGACTTCTACCTCTCGTTTGAAGACCTCAAGCACCGCATCGACAAGGAGTACATATTCCACCGCAGCACATTCCGCAACATCAACGACTACTGGGCTGAAAAAGTAATCACCAACGAAGGAATGTTTATCGCAAGCTACCCCTTCAACCAGACATCAGCCATCAAGACCACTCTCGGACTTCGTTACGACCAAAAGGACACGCTTGTAACCGACTATCCGTATTTAGACAACAAAACCGAATACAAGGTGTTTGCCAAAGCCAAAGTGGAATACAATTTTGACAACACCCGCAGCCTCGGCACCAACACACCGTCTGGCGTAAGAGCCAAGGCGTGGAGCGAAATTTACCAACAGGTGGAAGGCAACTACGACATCATCTCCTCGTGGGGATTTGATTTCAGATACTATCAGAAGATACACCGCAGCCTGATTTTTGCCTCGCGACTTGCCGGAGCCACATCGTTCGGAACTGGAAAAATCATCTACTATCTCGGCGCGGTAGACAACTGGACCAAGTTTAAAACCGACGGAATGTTCGACCGCTCAATACGTATCGACGAAAACGAAAACTATATCTATCAGGCAGTTGCCACCAATATGCGTGGATTTATCCAAAACTGCCGAAATGGAAACTCGTTTGCCGTGCTCAACAACGAAATCCGCTGGCCTATATTCCGCTATCTGGCCAACCGACCCATCAACTCAAAGCTTATCAACGACTTTCAAGTAATAGGATTCTTCGACGCGGGTTCGGCTTGGAGCGGATTTGTGCCGTTCAAAAACAAAAACGCCTACGACAAATACGAGCTTCAAAACGGTTCTATCACAATGACCATCGACGTAGACCGTCCCTCGCTTGTGGCTGGCTACGGATTCGGATTCCGCACATCGCTCTTGGGATATTTCCTCCGTTTCGACTGGGCTTGGGGAGTCGAGGGTCACATAGTTTTGCCCCGTGTATTCTACTTCTCGCTCGGTCTCGATTTCTAATTATTTTAATAATGCAACACCTTTATTTATTAGCAGCAATAATGTTGACCGCCGCCTGTGCGCCCCAAAAACAGGACAACACACAAAAGCCACGCAGATTTATGCAGATAACCACGGCGGCGGGCGACCCTTCGCACAAAATAGCCAATATGTTCGACAATATGGACTACACATCGTTTGCGCCAGAAGAGATGCGCACCTACGACCTAAAAATCACTAAATCAACCATTTCGCACATCAAATTCACTCCCGCCAAACGACGGGGCTACAGCACCGACTTCACCCTGTTTGTAAAAATAGGCGGCGACTATTACAAATGCACCGGCAGCAATCCCGAGCTCAACATAAAGCCCGTAACCACCGACTCGCTGTCGTTTGTGATTGTGAGCAATACCAAGGGACGCCGCACCGAATTTGTAAAAGACTCACTCGCCTCGGCAGCCATCAGCCTCTCCGACCCAATGAAAATACACGCCATTGAGCGCATCGACCTATTCGACAACGGAGTTCTGCTCAACGACTCGGTACAGGTTTCCGCCGACAACGGAGCCGCACCATCAGGTTCGCTGCCAAGATCTTTTGCCGACAACTACAAGAGCCACATTCTCGGAAACCTTGCCGACAAGGTGCTATCTGTCAACAACAGCGGCTACAAGGCATCGTGGGTGATACGCAGCAACGGCAGCGCGGCTTTCTTTACCGAAGAAAAACACTTCTTTGAGGGACAAATCGAAAACCGCAACGGCCGCACTCTCGTCAACATTACCAACGCCATCGGCTTTGCTCCGCCCTCCGAAGTGGAGCTCCGCATCATAGCCAACAACATTGTGATACCGCAGATGAAAATTGCCATACCTTTCGACGGTTGCGACGGCGACTTCATCAACCTGAAACTGTTTCCCGAACTGTTCAGTTTCGACATCCGCTATGCCACCGAAAACAATTTCACCCACACCGTGCTTTACGATGAGCCGTTCTGCTATATGCGTTACGCTCCCGCCCGCGACCTTTTAAAAATTGCGCAGGAATTCCTGGACAAAGGGTATAAAATAAAGATTTTCGACGGCTACCGTCCCCACTCGTGCCAGTTTCTGATGTGGAAAATCATTCCCAATCCAAACTTTCTATCCGACCCGGCAAAAGGCTCGATACACAACCGTGGCGGCGCGGTAGACCTCACCATCACCACACTCGACGGCAAAGAGGTGAACATGGGCACCGACTTTGACCATTGCGGCTACGAGGCGTATATGACCAACATGAACCTTCCGTCTGAGGTAATAGCCAACAGAATGTTTCTCAAAGAGATAATGGAAAAACACGGATTCAAAGGCATACGCACCGAATGGTGGCATTTTAGCCACTTAACAGCATATGCTTATCCGCTTGCCGACATCAAGATGAAAGAGTTTGTAAATAAATTTTGATTATTCATCTTTTTTTCCGATTTTTACAAACAAAAAAATTGCAAAAACAGACCTATGAATTTTTCTTCAATATCCGACCGAACCGAATATTTTTTGCGAGGACTTACCAAACGCACAAAGTCGTGGCTTGTGATAGCCGTAATAGTTTCAGCGTTGCTAATGTTGCTCTTTGGCACACTGTGGATATACCAGCGCTACAAATACAACAAAGAGGTAGCCGATTATCAAGAAAAACTCCAAACATCGCATCAAAACTACTACACGGTAACATTGGAGAATGCCAACCTTGAAAAACGCCTTCAGGATATGAACCTACGTCTGGCGCAAACCATCGGCTCTATGGTAGAACTACAAACCATGCTCGACCAAATCAACAGCGAAAAAGCCAATCTCGAAGAGGTGAAACTTCAACTTGAAACCGGCCTCAAAACCACCCGCACACAGTTAGACAAAGTTCAAAAATCGGTCAACAACCTAATCGACAGCCGTTCGCACATAATCACCACCACCGAAGAAAACGTAATTCACGATTCGGAATGCGAAA
>JAGCNK010000165.1 GCA_017645985.1 Bacteroidales bacterium
CCGTGCCTCATCGTGGCAAGCGAAACGAATCATCTTTTATAACATTTACGGCGCAAAAACTTGCCGAAATCAAAAATCTTCCGCTTGAAACCGTTGCCGAAATCACCACCCAAAACGCCGAAAAAATGTTTAACATTTAACCTCTTAAAAAAATGACCAACGAAAATATCACTCTCCACGAAACATATATGCGCCGCTGCCTCGAACTTGCACGTCTTGGCGCGGGCAACGTTGCTCCAAACCCTATGGTGGGCGCGGTAATTGTGCACAACGGCATAATAATCGGCGAAGGATTCCATCAACAATACGGTTTTGCACACGCCGAAGTTAACGCCGTTAACTCAGTAAAAGACAAAGAGTTGCTCAAAGAATCAGAGATTTACGTTAGTCTCGAACCCTGCGCACATTACGGCAAAACTCCGCCCTGTGCCGATTTAATTGTAAAATGCGGATTTAAGCACGTGTACGTAGGTTGCCGCGATTCGTTTGAAAAGGTAGACGGCAAGGGCATCGAAAAAATCCGCAACGCCGGAATACCCGTTATCGTGGGCATTTTAGAACAAGAGTGCATCGACCTCAACCGTCGTTTTTTTACTTGGTGCACCCAAAAACGCCCCTACGTGATACTCAAATGGGCTCAAACCGCCGACGGATTTATCGACATTGAGCGCAACGGCAGCACCCCCACAGGCAGCGTAAGAATTTCAAACCCTACCACGCAGTACCTCAGCCACAAATGGCGCACCGAAGAGGCGGCAATAATGGTAGGCGCCAACACCGTCCGCAACGACAACCCATCGCTCAACGTCCGTTTTTGGAAAGGCCGCAACCCTGTCCGCATCGTTACCGACAGCCGCAACCCACTGAGCACCAACCTCAAAATATTCGACACCACCTCTCCCACCATCACCCTCGACCAAACGCAATCAGCCTCGGCGCAAGCAATCCTCGACACCTTATATAATGGCGGACTTCAAAGTGTGATAATCGAAGGCGGCGCCCACCTTCACCAAACCTTCATCAACGCCAACCTTTGGGACGAAGCAAGGATTTTCACCTCGCCCACCCGTTTCGGCAAAGGCCTCAAAGCCGCTGAAATACAAGGCGAACTAAGAGAGAGAATGCCTGTGGGGGATAATGTTTTGGAGGTGTATGCTAATGCGATGGGATAGTAAAATAACCAGGATTAGCGGCTCCGCCATCTATGCGGGCATATTCTTTTCCTGTTTTCTTTGCGTCATACCGTGTACCATTACCGCCTGCTAATAAGATACAACCATAAAACATATTATGGTCATCTTCAACATAATCAAACAAAAGCCTCCAAGTATGATCGGCAGTAATTGTTTTAAGGTTGACACAACCGTAAAACATTTCGCTTGTATTATTAAGAGTATAAACCCCTGTGCGTAAATTATCTATGTGTCTCACCTCTGAAAGATGACGCAAATTATAAAACCATCTACTTGTGGATTGCAACCTACAAGAATAAAAAGATTCATCAAACACAACAGTCGTTACTGAATCTACACAATTATCGTTCAACCATTTAGGTTCTGTTGGCTTTGGGGCAAAAAAAGAATTAGACTGTATTAAATAAACCTTGCCATCTCTTGACTCAATATTCATATCATAATAAAACGTCAGAACCTTACAATCCTCCGACAACACAGCATACCCTTTTGGCATAAAGAATACTCCGATTATTGCATACCCAATAAGAGACAAAATGATAATTATTAAGAATGCACGCATTTTTTTGGGGTCAGTATTTCTCGGATTGAAAGGATTATTTTCCCAAGAAGATTCTTCGTCACAGTTTTTATCATTAGCCATAATATGATTTTTAGATTACTGCAAATATAACTAAATCTCCTATTCAGAAAAATAATAAGAATATAAAAAAAATGTTCAAATACATAAATTATTTGTTTGATATTCAAAAACTTTTAGTATAAATGGACAAATTTAAAGTGGTACTTTAAATTTGTCCATTTATAACGTAATACACTTATTTACACAATATTACAATACACAAACACACAGTAATATTTTATTATACATTTTACTGCGTTACACTTTTTAGTCGCACTTTTGGTATTTTGGATACACTTTTTAGGCGCACTTTTAAAATTCAGCCCATAATCTTGTCTATTATGCCCCCCATAAAAAATGATTTGGACAAATTTAAAGTGGCACTTTAAATTTGTCCAAATCAACAATAACTATATGATTATTAGTAAAATATCCTTACCTAATCTTATCCGTCAGCAGTTTTATCTCAAACTTCACGGGTTTGCCAAGGTGAAGAACGTTGTAAACGGCGTTGCAGATGGGGAGGTCGATGTTGTATTGCTTGTTGGTTTCAAAGATACATTTGCAACCGTAGTAGCCTTCGGCCACCATTTTCATTTCGAGCATTGCCGACTGCAACGAATAGCCCTGTCCGAGCATTACGCCAAGGGTGCGGTTGCGGCTGAATTTTGAATACGCAGTTACCAACAAATCACCAAGATAGGCAGATGTTTTGATGTCGCGGGTGATGGGGTGAACGGTGTCGACAAAGCGTTTCATCTCGGTAACGGCGTTGGAAATAAGCACCGCTTGAAAGTTGTCGCCATAGCCCAAGCCCTGACACATTCCGGCTGCTATCGCAAAAATATTTTTGAGAACGGCGGCGTATTCTGTGCCGTAGATGTCGTCGGTGATGGAGGTTTTAAGGTAGCGGCATTCGAGACAAGTGGCTATGTCTTCGGCTGTTGAAAGGTTTTTGGATGCTATTGTGAGGTACGACAGGCGCTGCATTGCCACCTCTTCGGCATGACACGGACCTGCCAATACGCAGAAATTCTTTTCAAGGTCAACATTGTAGGTCTGATGGAAATAATCAGCCATAAGTATGTTCTGATCAGGAATCATTCCTTTGATTGCCGACACCACGATATGGTTTTCGAGCGTGCCGGTAAACTGCTGCATAGTGCTTTGGATAAAAGCCGAGGGAACGGCAAAAATAACAATGTCGGAATTGGCTACCACATCATTGATGTCGTTGAAAAACTCGATTTTGGTGGTGTCGAAAATCAAGGAGTTGAGGTACTTGGGATTCTGTCCGTGCTTTTGCGCATAGTCGATATGCTCCTTCTTGCGGAGATACCAATTAACCTTATTGCCCTCTTTTACATTGTTAATCAAAACACTAACCAAAGCAGTGGCCCAACTTCCGCCGCCCACTACTGCTATTCTATGTTGTCCACACATGTATATTTATCTTTTTATAGTAATGCAAAGGTATATAAATTACCCTCCATAAAAAAAATAAATACCGTTATTTGAATTTTTTACGGTATTAATTTAACTTTATTTAACTTTTTTGAACGCCGTCACCGAACTTGGCGAACTCAAGCGCTTTGGCTTCCACGCTCTGCAAAAGCCATCGAGGAGTGGATGTGGCGCCGGTGATGCCCACGCTGTCCACGTTTAGAAACATCTCGGGCTGGAATTCCGAGAGTTGCGATATATAATAGGTGCGCGGATTGGCACGGTGGCACGCCGAATAGAGATAACGTCCGTTGCTGCTGTTGGCTCCCGCCACAAAAAGTATTGCGTCGAAACGCTTCACATACTCCACAAGATTGCTTACCCGCGCCATCACGCTGCGGCATATAGTATTGAATTTCAAGAACAAGCCATTAGGATTCTGCTGCTTAGTAAGAGCATCTATCTGCTGCGACAGACTTTCGTAACTCTCGCTGTTCATCGTGGTTTGCGAATAGAGGAGAATGTCTTTTGAAAAGTCTATCTTGCTGATTTCCTCTGCCGACGACACCACCACAGCCGAGCCATCTACCTGACCCACAAGTCCTACCACTTCGGCGTGGTCTTTCTTGCCGAAGATAACGGTCTGAGCCTGAGGATATTTCAAGGCGTTTTCGTGAATAAGCTTGTGCAAACGTAGCACAATGGGACACGTGGCGTCGATAACGTTGATATTGTTGGCGTTGGCAATGCGGTATGTTTCAGGGGGTTCGCCGTGCGCACGAAAAAGCACAGTGGTGTTTTTGGTGGTGCGGAAATCCTGATACGAAAGTGTCTTCATACCAAGGTCCGACAGCCGCTGGGTCTCCTCCTGATTGTGCACCATCTCGCCGAGGCAGAGGAGCGAACCGTTTTGAGCGATTTCGTCCTCAGCCTTTTTGATGGCGTTGGTGACGCCGAAACAAAATCCTGCGTTAGGGTCGATGTCGGTGGTCATTACTTATTAAGTTGCTTGTATGCAGGAAGATCCTGAACTAATTTTAATGCGAATTGAAACTGTCCGTCCACGGTCATTTCCGAATTGTCTAACAGCACAGCGTCGTCGGCCTTGCGCAGAGGTGCCACGGTGCGTGTAGAGTCGGCTTTGTCGCGGGCTTTGAGGTTCTCAAAAATCTCTTCGAACGAAACCTCCTCGCCTTTGGCAATAAGTTCGTCGTAACGGCGCTGAGCCCTTACTTCGGGCGATGCGGTAACAAATATTTTGAGGTCGGCGTCGGGGAACACCACCGTTCCGATGTCGCGGCCGTCCATCACCACCGAAAAATCTTTTGCGAGACTGCGCTGCAAATCAACCATTTCGGTGCGCACAAAGTCTATCTTGCTGATGGCGCTCACATGGCGCGACACGTTTACCGAGCGGATGTTTTTCTCCACATCCTCGCCGTTGAGCATAGTGTGCATATTGCCGTTTGACATACGCTGAAACGACACCTTTATATTCTTGATGTGCTCGCGCAGCATTTCCACGTCGGGTGTGCCGTCGCGATACATAATGTTGTTGCGGAGCGCATAAAGCGTAATGGCGCGGTACATTGCGCCGGTGTCGATATAGAGGAATCCAAGTTGCGATGCAAGTTGCTTAGCCAGAGTGCTTTTGCCGCACGAGGAGTAACCGTCGATTGCGATTTTTACATTGTCCATTTTTATGTCGGGTTTAATATATTTTTCGCGGTAAATGTAGGAAATATTTTTGAAAGGTGCAAAACTATCCCTATATTTGCCAAAAACTAAATCCTAAGAATATGAAACACATTATCATTTTACCGTTGTTGGCGGTGATGGCTACTGCTGCCAAGGCTCAACAAAATGTTGACACAACTGATTGGAATTCACTTTATTCCGCAGCCAAAATCTGTATCGAAAAAACCGACTATTTTACTGCTTCGCGGTATTTAGAAATGGCATCTAATATCCGCAAGAGCGATACGTTGCAACGCAAACTCGCCGTATGTTATTTCAACAGAGGATATTACAAAAAATGCACTGATATTTGTCTTTCGGTATTGAGTCCCGACACCCTCGAAAGCGACCTATTTCTGCTTACTAAAAGTATGAAAAAAGCCGACGAAGACCCTGAAAAACAACTCGTTTATCAAAAACTTCTATTCAACAAAAATCCTCTTAATCAGACCAATACCATCAATCTTGCCCAAAATCTAATGGGCATGGATAGTCTCAATGTGGCAATGGATTGTTTGTCAAAATATTACGAAATTGATTCTACCAACATTAGTATCAATGAGTTGAGAGCTAAGGTGTATCTGCTCAACGAAAAATACAACTTAGCTATATGGGAATACGAAAGTGTGATTGCTGCCGGAGCTGTTACTCCCAACAACTATTATTTTCTTGGTGTTGCGGCTAAACGCGCCAAACAATATCAAAAAGCCCTTGAAAGTTTGACAATTGCCAACGAACTAACCCTCGACCACGACCCAAACGTGCTTACTCAGTTGGGGCTTGTGCAGATGAAAATCGATTCGCTCAATTTTGAGGGTACACAAACTCTTAAACGTGCCGTTGATTTTATGCAACCCAATCCCAACTCGCTGAAAAACATTTATTACAACATCGCAGAATATTACGAAAACAAAAATTGGCGCAAGGCCCTTGATTACTATCTCAAAATCAAAGAGATAAGCGAAATGGATGCAGCATTGTCGTACCGCATAAGCACATGCTACAAGATGCTCAAAAACGCTCAAAAAGAGATGGAATATCTCAGCCAATTTGTTGATCTCAGTGACGACAGCGTGGCACTCAATTACGCTCACAAACGTATCCGCCAAATCAAAGGCGATAAGTTTATGAAGGGGGAATAATCACATTCCTCCTTCATACACCACTTTGGCAAGTTTTCCGTTGCTGTAAACTGCCTCGTATATGGTTTTGCCCGAACGGTCGTATTTTGCAAATTTGCCTTCGAGAACGCCGTTTTTGTTGTAGTTTTTCTCTGATTGAGGACGACCGTTTGGGTAATATTCTGTCCATGTGCCAAACGGACGACCGGCTTTGTATTCTTCGCGACGAAGCACTTTACCATCACCTTGACGATAAAACCATGCACCGTCTTTTTTGTCGTCAACATATTGACCTTCGATTACCGAAGTGCCTATCTCGTTAAATTCTATAAACTTGCCGTGATGGACACCCTCTTTGAACGACTCTATCATAGTCTTTTTGCCGGTTTCGTCGTAATATGTCACTACGCCGTCTTTAAGATTGTTTTTGTAATTGATGGTGTAACGCGGCACACCGTTGTCAAACCAGGCATTCCAGGTGCTGTCCATCATACCGTTGTGAAACGAGCCGTTCATCTCCTTTTTGCCGTTCTCGTAAAAACGCTCCCAGAAGCCTTCCTCCTTGTTGTTCACAAAGTTGCCACGATAAAACACCTTGCCGTTTTCGTAGTTGACAAGATAAGGGCCGTTTTTCTCACCGTTGCGGTAAACTGCTGTTTTCCAAATAGATTCGTCTTCGTAATACCATTTCCAAAGACCTGTCATCTTGTTGTCGGCATAGTCGCCTTCGTTGCCTTTTTTGCCTGTGATTTGGTAATAGATCCAATGCCCTGTTTGAACATCGTTGGCAAAGTCGCCTTCAAAGTGCTTTACGATAGTCTTTTTGTCGGCGGCGGTGGTGTCGGTGCGGTACCATACTGCGTGACCGTTTTTCTTGCCTGCAGAATAGTTGATTTCCGACTCCTTGCGACCGTCGGGGAAGAATCCCTTGTGCAGACCCTCTTTGAGTCCCTTGCGGTAAAGTCCCGACGATGTAACAGCTCCGTCTTCGTTCCAGAATGTCCACACGCTGTCGCGGAGGTTGTCTTTCATACGGCCTTCGCTCTGTTTTTTGCCGTTCTGATACCAGAACGACACAATGCCGTTTTCGATATTCTCCACACTGCGTTTTTTGCCGTCTTCGTAAAATGTGTATGAAGTGCCTGTGGGATTGCCTTTTACGTATGTCTTTTGGGTGGCAACATTTCCATTATTGAAAAAAGTCTTCCAGAGACCGTCTTTAAGACCGTCTTTGTAATTGCCCTGCTCTTTCACAGTTTTTTCGTCGGCATAATAGGTGATGTATGTGCCGTTGCCGTTGTCAAAAAGGGGCTTTCCTGTATTCGTGAACGCACTTACTGCCAAGCAGCCCGACGGGTCGCACTTTTCTACAAAGACAAGCTTGCCGTTGATGTTGTAATAGTTCCAGACAGAATCCTTTTTGCTGTCGAGATAGCGTCCCGAAACCTTTGGCGTGCCGTCGCTGTTGTACTCGTGGTATTCGCCCTGAGCCTTGCTGTTGTACACATAGCCCTCGCTCTTGAGTTTTCCGTTTTCGTAGTAATACGCCATACGGCCGTTGACCGCACCGGCGTAATAGTCGATCTCTTTGGTAAGGACGCCTTTGCGGTTGTAGTATTTCCAACGTCCGTCGGGATGTCCGTTTTTAAGTTGTCCTTCGCTCTCTTTGATTTCGGTTTTTTCGAAGTATGTAACGATATACTCGTCTTGCGCCGACACCGACAATGCCGCAGAAGCCATCAGCGCCAGCAATAGAAAGTGTTTCATGATTTCCGGCTTTACTATATTATATAAGGTGTGTTTACCTAATTCTCTTTTGCCTTGGTTTTCAGAAATTCATTTTCGTTTTTGAGCTCGCCAATCTGACGTTCCAAATCTTTGACGTGCATAATCTGCTCGGTGATATCCTTGGAGATAACCATAACAGATTTGAGCACGTTTTGCTCGTCGCGTGTGGGCGTGTATATCTCGTTGAGATAGAACTCCTTGCCATTGAATTTGTAATGGTTGATCTGCGCATGCACAAGTCCCTGGCTGAGGTGTTCCATAATGCCGTTGAATTTATCAACTTCCTCTTTTTCAATCATAAAGCTACGGATATCCTTAGCTTCGATGTCGCCCACAAGCAGCTCGATGTTGGCGAGGAAACGGTTGTTGGCAGTAACGAAGTAGCCCTGAGCGTCGAGTTCGTAGTATCCCGCCGAATTGTTGAGCATAAACTCCATCTTGCGGAGAGCCTGACGCGACTGCTCTGCCTTTTCGGTAAGTTTCTGAATGGTAGACTGCGATGTTTCTGCTTGGTTTTCGTAGTCGTCGTGAAGTTTTTGATATTTTACAAGTTCGTTCTTGTTGATTTCCTGAAGGTTTTCGATCTGAGCCTTGAGGTTTTCGATATTCTTGTGCACCTCCGCCTCCTGCTGTGCAAGACGCTCTGACTTTTCGGAAGATTCTTCCAAAAGTTTTGCGGTGTTCATATTGATCTTAACGTTTGCGATGGTGGCTGCGATGGTCTCGCCAATCTTTTCGATAAACTCAACTTGGTATTTCTCAATTACACGGAACGATGCAAGTTCCACAATACCAAATGTTTCGGCGTTTACTTTAAGCGGAACGATAACCAAACATGTAGGATCTGCCTCGCCTAAGCCGCTGCTGATGTGCACATAGCCTTTTGGAAGGTCGGTAAGGTATACTGTCTCGTTTTCGCGGAAGCACTGTCCGATAAGGTTTTCGCCGATTTCGATACGCTGCTTGACATATTTGAGACGGTCGTAGGCGTAGAACGCCGTAAGGTCGAGGTGAATATCCTCCTTGTCGCTGTCGTCCACAATGTAGATGCCGCCCATATTGGCGTCGAGATAGCGGACGAGTTTCTCGATAACCTTGTTGGAGAGAATCTGCATATCGTCGCCCACGTTGCGGAGCAGTTCGTTGAACTCGGCAAGACCCTGCGAAGCCCAGTTTCGTTGAGCGTTCTCGTTCTTTCGCTGCTCGGCGTCCTTCTCTGCCTTGATAAGGTTGTCGCGCATGACGAGCAGTGAGTTTGCCAGCACGTCGTGCTTGCTTCGGGGTTTGAACTCGGTGGTGAAATCGCCTTCACCAATTCGGATAGCGAACTGCGAGGTTTCTTTGAGGTTGCCCACCAGCACCTTGATAGACTCAACCATATCGCCGATTTCGTCGCTACGCTCGTAGCCGTTTACCTCGGGCAGGATACCCCGGCTTATCTTGTTGATAATGCCCTTGATATAACTGATCGACGAAATCATGTGGTGACTTGTGGTAATACCTACAAACACCACCACAAACAGCACAAAGACGATGCACCAGAGTAGTACCTTCAATGAATGCTCTATGTTGTCGTCAATTCTGTCAAGATTGCGCGAAGATATTGAGTAAAAAGAACTTGCAAGTTTTGATGCGTCGAAGAATACCGACTTGTACATACGTGCCAAACGACCGTCGAGAAGGTCGTTGCGCAGCTCGGCCATAGCCTGGAGGTCGTTCTGGCTCTTGGCATCCATCATATTCTCCATATATTCGCCGTGCATCATAAACAGCGAGTCGGTTTTTTCGGAGGTGATGAAAAATAGGTCTCGTTCGGCGTCGCCCCAAAGGTCGTGGTCTACGAAGTTGAGAATCTGCTTTTTGAGCGAGTCGAGCTGCATACCGTGGCAAGCGTCGATTTCGTTGCTCACACGCTTGGCTGCAGAAGCCGAGTCGCACTGCAAGGTCCACCTCACAACCAACGAGTGAGTCTGCTCAATGAGGTCTTTGAATTTTTCGGTATACATCAACGAAGGATAGTTTACCGAAATATTCTCGGAGAGCATCTCGCTGTTTTTGCGCTGGCTGCTGTTGAGCAGATAGTACATCACAAGAATCAGCACGCCCAATGTGCCGAAGCCTAAAATCAATTTCAGTTTTACTGTAAAATGAAAGCCGGATTTCATCTTATTTTATTTTATTAATTGGTTGTCAAACATATAGCCTATTTTTAAATAAAAATCGGCATATAAAGTTATGCAACAAATAAACCAATTGCAAATTTTTTTATAAAAAAATTTTCTCAGTGCATAATTTTGTACACCAGCTCTTGCAAAAGTGCGCCTGGATCGGTGGAAGAGTTGCCCACGCCTTTGCTCTTGAGGTCGTATTCGCGAAGCAGCGAAATAGCCTTTATGACCTTCGGGGCGGGAAAGCGTTTCTGCGCCGCCGCATAGTCTTTGAGAAAAAACGGGTTGCATCCGAGAGCCGCCGCCTGAGTTTTTGAATCGTCGCGAATGTGCTGATTGAAAACCAGCAGCTTGCAAAAATATCCGTACAATGCCGTGATGGTAAGCACCAACGGATTGTCTTTCTGATTTTTGGAGAAATGGTCCACAATTCTGGCTGCCTTGAGCACGTCGCCAGAGCCAATGGCGTTCTGAAGCTCAAAATTGTTGTAGTCCTTGCTAATGCCTATGTTGTCTTGAATGTTGGCAGGCGAAATCTTAGAGCCCGAGGGCAGGGCAATGGCAAGTTTGTCTACCTCGTTGGCTATCTTCGACAGGTCGGTGCCAAGATAGTCGGTGAGCAGACGCAGAGCCACAGGGTCGATGGTGTAGCCTTTTTCTTTGATATACGACTCAGCCCACGATGGTATCTTGTTGTCGTACAGCTTTTTGGAGGTGAACACCACTCCTGTTTTCTCGATAGCCGAGGCAAGTTTCTTGCGTTTGTCGAGTTCCTTATACTTGTGGCACAGCACCAAGATGGTGGTTTTCTGAGGCTTCTGCACGTAGAATATGAGATCGTCGATTTTTTTCATATCCTGAGCCTCTTTTACAATAACCACCTGATACTCAGCCATCATCGGAAACCTTTTGGACAGCGTGTCGAGATTAGGCACGTCGATATCCTTGCCGTAAACCACTGTCTGGTTGAAGGTTTTCTCGTCGTCGGTGAGGGCGTTTTTTTCGATGTATGACGCAATCTGGTCGATAAAGTACGGCTCGTCGCCCTGCAGTAGATACACGGGGGCGAACTTACGAGCCTTGAGGTCGGCCATAATGCCTTCGTATGTAGATGCCGCCATAATATATATAAGGTGTTAGAAACGCAGATGCTTAACGCTCTGACAATTGTTGATAATCTCTTGGAGCGACCTGATGCCGATTTCGAGGTGGGTGTCCACGTAGTTGTGAGTTACCTTGTTGTCAGATTCGCGAGTTTTTACGCCCGACGAAATCATAGGCTGGTCGGAAACAAGCAGAAGAGCTCCTGTGGGAATCTGATTTTTGAAACCTACGGTAAAGAGCGTGGCTGTCTCCATATCCACGGCCATAGTGCGTATGGTGCGGAGATATTCTTTAAACTCGTCGTCCCATTCCCACACACGGCGGTTGGTGGTGTAAACTGTTCCTGTCCAATAATCTCTGCCGGTGTCGCGAACCATTGCCGACACAGCACGCTGAAGGTTGAACGCCGGGAGTGCGGGCACCTCGGGGGGCAGGTATGCGTTGCTTGTTCCCTCGCCACGGATGGCTGCGATAGGCAGGATCAAGTCGCCAAGCTGATTGATGCGCTTGAGACCTCCGCATTTGCCAAGGAAAAGCACAGCCTCGGGATGAACGGCGCTGAGCAAGTCCATGATGGTGGCGGCGTTGGGACTTCCCATACCAAAGTTGATAATAGTGATACCCTCGGCCGAGGCGTTGGGCATATTCTGGTTCTCGCCCAAAATCGGCACATTGTACTTGTGGGCAAATAGCTCCACATAGTGCTGAAAGTTGGTCAACAGAATATGTTTGTCAAAATCTTCGAGTTCGCGCCCGGTGTATCGGGGCAGCCAATTGTTTACAATTTCTTCTTTTGTTCTCATATTTCAATAAATATTATTATTTTCGCCTGATTTTCAATATTACACTATATGCAACAGTTGAATTTACCGCCGTGCAATTTAGCAATAAAAAACGGTTTACAAAATAAATATATTTTTGACATTATACGAAAAAAATATATCGTTTTAACACCCGAAGAATGGGTGCGCCAACATTTTGTCCATTTTTTGATCAACTACAAGCACTATCCCAAAAACCTGATGCGCACCGAAAACGGATTGAAAGTATACAACACCGTGAAACGCAGCGATATAGTAATATACAACCGCAACGCCGAGGCGGTGGCGCTGGTGGAGTGCAAAGCTCCGGAAGTTAAGATATGCCAAAGCACATTCGACCAAATAGCACGTTACAACATCCATTTCAATGCCTCTATCCTAATGGTTACCAACGGTTTAGACACCTATTGCGTAAAAACCGACAAGGAAGAGGGCGGATTCCGTTTTTTGGAGGATATTCCTGACTATCAGAATATTTGATTATTCCTCCGCCACTGCTATTATATTGTACCTAACCACCCAAAGGTAGAGTATTCCGGCAAGCATGATTATTTTGGTAAGAGTAGACACAAAATGAATCTCTCTTTTGCCGTTCATTGTCATAACCTTATAAATCAGAAACATAAGCGGGAGAACCACAGCCACTCCCAGATATACTGCGGAGGGTGTGTCGCCGAGGAAGGTGTTCCACGCCACCACCAGAGCCGCTATTGTGGCTACTATCAGCACTGAAACCACTATCTTTGAAGCCTTGACTCCGATAACAGCCGGCACTGTGTTGCGTCCGATTTCGCGGTCGCCGTCCACATCCTCGATGTCCTTGATAATCTCGCGGAAAAGTGTGGTGACAAACGCAAACAAGGCAAATCCCAACGCCCAATAAAACAATATGTTGAGGTCGAGCAATCCGTTTACAACGTTTTCGTTGCCCACGGCTATCTGACCAGGAATCTCGTATGCCACAGGCAACAGCGGAA
>JAGCNK010000166.1 GCA_017645985.1 Bacteroidales bacterium
ATAACCTCGTTGATGTCGCTTGCCTGCATACCTGCGTCTTTGAGAGCCTGACGGCAGGGTTCGATACAAGCCTTGATAAGGTCGTCGCAGAGCTGCTCAAATTTTGCACGGCTGAGGGTCATTACCAAGTGCTTTGGAACACCGTTTACAGGCATAATGTAGGGCAAGTTGATTTCTGTTGTGGTAGAGCTTGAAAGTTCGATTTTTGCTTTTTCGGCAGCCTCTTTCAAACGTTGAAGAGCCATCGGATCTTTGCGAAGGTCTACGCCGTTCTCTTTCTGGAACTCGTCGGCCATCCAGTCGATGATCTTGTGGTCGAAATCGTCGCCGCCGAGGTGGGTGTCACCGTTGGTAGACTTAACCTCAAATACGCCGTCGCCAAGTTCAAGGATTGAAATATCGAATGTACCGCCACCAAGGTCGAATACTGCGATTTTCATATCTTTGCCGCCTTTGTCCAAGCCGTAAGCGAGCGATGCTGCAGTAGGTTCGTTGATGATACGGCGAACTTTCAAGCCTGCAATCTCACCTGCCTCTTTGGTAGCCTGACGCTGCGAGTCGGAGAAGTATGCGGGAACTGTGATAACAGCCTCTGTAACTTCCTGACCGAGATAATCTTCGGCGGTTTTTTTCATTTTTTGAAGAATCATAGCCGAAATCTCCTGAGGAGTGTACTGGCGGTCGTTGATTTTAACACGGGGAGTGTTGTTTTCGCCACGTACTACCTGATAGGGTACACGCTCTACTTCCTTGGTTACTTGGTCGTAGGTTTCGCCCATGAAACGTTTGATTGAGTAAACAGTGTTGTTAGGGTTGGTGATGGCCTGACGTTTAGCGGGGTCGCCCACTTTGCGTTCGCCGTTGTCCAAAAAAGCTACTATTGAAGGAGTAGTTCTTTTACCTTCTGAGTTGGCAATTACTACTGGTTCGTTGCCTTCCATGACCGATACACATGAGTTTGTTGTACCTAAGTCGATTCCTATTATCTTTGACATTGTGTTTATGTTTTAATTTCCGTTTTTAATAATAAATTACGTTTAGCCATTAATCAATCATTATGCCGTATTTGACCGTGTCAGTGTCGGTTTGTGTGTGTAATATTCTGAATAATAATGGTTTAATTATTTTTTGGCACATTTTGGCATACTGACACGGGCGGCAGAAAAAATAAAAAACGACTGAAATTTTGGCAGTTTTGGTGACATTGTACTGACAGCGTGTGACATTGTGACATAATAATTATTTGTAGAGACGTGCCATGGCGCGTCTCTACGGGGCAAAAAATTGATTCATTTGTAAAAAAATGATGTTATTATATATAAGGTGTAAAAAAAATCTTCAAAAAAAGGAATAACTAATCGCCATGGTTGCTATATTTGCGGTTGACTTCAAAAACTAAAAAACGATGGTTACATTCTGTATTGCGCTGCTCCTGCTTGTATTGGGCTATTTGCTTTACGGCAAAGTGGCGGAGCGCGTTATCAAGCCCGACAGCAAGGCGCAGACTCCTGCATACGCCAAAAACGACGGTGTGGACTATATCCCTATGCCCACGTGGAAAATCTTTATGATCCAGTTTCTTAACATCGCCGGTCTCGGACCTATCTTTGGTGCTATACTAGGAGCGCAGTTTGGTCCTGCGGCGTATATTTGGATTGTTGTGGGCTGCATATTTATCGGCGCTTTTCACGACTACTTTTCGGGAATGATATCGCTTCGCGAAGGCGGTGCCAACTTGCCTGAGATTATCGGCAAATATCTTGGCAACACCACTAAAACGGTGATGAGAATTTTCTCTGTGGTTCTGCTCGTGCTGGTAGGAGTGGTGTTCGTAAGCCAGCCTGCTGGTCTTCTCGACAAGATTACTCCCGACTGGATGAACAATACTTTTTGGATAGTGGTTATTTTCGCCTACTATCTTGTGGCCACGCTTCTGCCCATCGACAAGGTGATTGGCAAGGTTTACCCGCTGTTTGCCTTCGCTCTTATTTTTATGGCTGTGGGCGTTTTGTTTATGATTTTCTGGAACGGTATAGAACTTCCCGAAATCACTGACGGATTGTCAAACTGCCATCCCAAAAAGGAGTCAACCCCGATTTTCCCGATAATGTGCATAACGATAGCCTGCGGTGCAATCTCAGGTTTTCACGCCACACAGAGCCCGCTTATGGCGCGATGTCTCAAAAACGAGAATCTCGGACGCAAGGTGTTTTACGGTGCAATGATTCTCGAAGGCATTATTGCTATGATTTGGGCAGCCGCCGCCATTTGGTATTATAAAGAAAAAGGATATGGCGAGTCGCAAGCCTCTATTGTCTATTTTATCACAGAGACATGGATGGGCAAGATCGGTAGCATACTGGCAATGTTGGGCGTTGTGTTTGCCCCGATAACAAGCGGCGATACAGCATTGCGTAGCGCAAGACTTATTCTTGCCGATTTTTTCAAAATGGATCAGAGCAAGATATCTAAACGTTTGATGATCAGCATACCCGTGTTTGTTGCCACCGCGCTTATCATTGTGTACAGCTTAAGCGATGCCGCCGGATTCAACATTATCTGGCGTTATTTCGGATGGAGCAACCAAGCTTTGAGCGTGTTTACATTGTGGGCAATCACTGTCTATATGGTCATTACCAAAAAGCCGTGGATAATGGCATTTCTTCCTGCGCTGTTTATGACCCAGGTATGCGTTACCTATCTGCTGCTTGCGCCCGAGTGCCTAAGCCTCGACCATACAATCAGCTACATCATTGGCGGAGTAGTAACAGTGGCATTCGCCATCGGATTCTTTGTGTGGAAAAACAGAAGGAAAGAAACAATTGAGAAGTGAGAATTGACAAGTGAGAATTGACAATGGAGAATTGACAATGGACAATTGTCAATTCTTAATTATGCATTATGAATTATGCATTGCCATTATGCATTAAAGAATATCTTCTTCGTCCTGACGGCAGATTTCAACTTTTAGGATAAAGTAGTCGGTGCCGTTTACCGGTATGAACAGATACTCTAATTTGCCGTCGGTTTTGCGGGCAATGTCGATAAGACCAAGACCCGCACCGCCACGGTCAGAAATAGTTCCCTCGCGCAATTGTTTTTTGTACATTGCGTTGAGTTCGTCTTTGGTGGCGTTGTTAACACATTCGAGAGCGGAAGTAAGACGTGCTATATCGTTTCGGTTTACCTTGTTGGCGGTCATGATGTAGTAGATGCCGTCTTTGCGGCCGAGCATAAACAATCCATTAACAAGGCTGAACTCGGTTTGAAACTCGGTGCTGTGCTTCTGCATGTTCTGCAAAATTTCCACAAGCGAGTGATGCACACGTCGGCGTACCTGCTTCTGCTCGTTGGAGGTTTCCATCTCCTCCTCGTTCTTTTCGGTACACATCTTTACCACCTGATGGGTGAACTGTCCGATGTATACCACTGATATACCGTTCTCTATCAGCTCGTCGTAAAGGGCGAGCACGTTGTGCATAAAGTTTCTGTCGAGTTCCATCGAAGGAGTCTTTTCGCTCATAATAGTTTCGTTGTGTTTTGTAAAAATTTCTGCAATGCAATTTAAAAAAAATATACATTGCTGTCAAGTGTTTTTTCAAAAAAATTTAAAAAACCTTAAAAATATTATGCAATAAACGTGCTAAAAGGGTTTCTCCGGGGAAAATATTTTTACTTTTCTTGCTTTTCGATGGTTTCGAGACTGTCTTTGAGGTCTACGATCATAGCGCGGATGTTTTTCAACGACTTGATTACCTCAAAGTTGGCGTCGCTCTTGTCGGTGTTGTTCTTCAGGTGCTGCTTTGCGCCTTCGAGAGTCATTCCACGTTCCTTTACAAGGTGGTAGATCTTGTGAAAGTTCTCGATGTCTTTGGGAGTGAAGAGGCGGTTGCCCTTGGCGTTTTTCTGGGGCTTGATAATGCTGAACTCTTTTTCCCAATATCTTATTAGCGAGGTGTTTACGTTAAACATTTTGGCCACTTCGCCGATTGTGTAAAACAATTTTCCGTTTTTTTCAGTTTCTTCTATTTCCATGGTTTTCAGATTTTTGATAATATGTTTGTTAGTCGAGGCATAGGCCTCCGTTGTTAGCCATCATTTTTAGTTTGTGGTATGTTTCGGGATCGGTGTCCTCGAAAAAGAAGTCTATCGGGTTGATAGCCTTGCCTTTGTAGTTGATTTCGTAGTGCAGGTGGGCTGTGAGCGACTTGCCGGTGTTGCCCACGAAGCCGATAGTTTCGCCGCGTTTGACCTTCTTGCCGGTGCGCACCACATAGTCGCTGAGGTGCGAGTAGATGGTTTTGAAGCCGTTTTTGTGGTCGATGATCACCATCACGCCGTGGTCGCGTTTCTCGCCCACGTATTCCACAGTGCCCGACGCGGTGGCTGATACCACTGTTCCCTTGGGAGCTGCAAAGTCGATTCCCTTGTGCACTTGCGGAGTCTTGTAAATGGGGTCGAGTTTTTTTCCGTAGCCATAGGCAAGATATTGAAGGCCAGTGTTGTCGAGGGGCATTACCGAAGGTATATATTTAAGGCTGTCTTTGCGCTCTTCGAGCATCGCGAACAGGCTGTTTACCGTGCTGTCTTCGGTGCGGAGCATCTCCACCACCTTGTTGGTGGTTTTGGTGTAGTGCGACGCAATCTGAATTTCGCCGAGTCCCGAGTAGTTGTATTCCATCGAGTCGTCGTCGAGTGGGGGAGCGGTGCTGAAGATGGCGCGGTAAATCTCGCGGTCGCGCTCGCGGAGGTCCTCGAGCACAATCTCTGTCTGCTCAAAACGAGCGTTCAGCTGGTTGTGGACTTCGCGCATAGCCTCGTTCTCGCGCTCCACCTTGCGCTGTCCGGGAGTCTTGATGGTGTACGATATGGTAAGAAACACCAAAAGTCCGATGCTGACAGCCGCAAGTAGCTGAGTGATAATGGATATTATAATCTTCTTGCCCTTTTTCCGGTCGGTTTCCTCAAACGAGAGCGAATTGGGGTCGAATGTATATTTATCGTCTGACATAAAACATAAAATTTTCTTTTGCAAATTTAGTCGATATTTTTGATAAAAATTGTAAAACGATGAAAAAAAATTATTATTTTTAAAACTCTGATTAATAACGCATTAACCCATAAATCGAAAAAAACTTCAAATAAAAGTGCAAAAAAAGTATACGCCGAGCATTTTTTTTCGTATCTTTAACGTGAAAAAAAGAAATGCCATTACAGGGTATTTTGGCATGAAAAATGCACCTTTTTTCACTATAAAAAACAAGAAGCAGACATGGAAATAAAGTTAAAAATCAACGACGTAAAGAACCACCGGTGCGAGTACGACATCACGGGAGAGATATCTGTGCAGAATGTAAGCGCCATAATGGAGGAGTTTGCCAAGACTTTGCCCGACTGCACCGACCTGACGATCAACCTCCGCAAGACCGACGGATTCGACACTGCGGCGTTCCAGATGTTCTATTCGGTAAAGAACAGTTTCGTGCGCGACAAGAAGCAGCTGAAAGTAAACTGCGACCTTTCGGACGACACCGCCGCGCTGCTTGCCCACTGCGGCATCAACAACCTCGCCGAGGTGCTCAGCATATCCACGGCGGCTTAACTTAAATAATCCAGACATCAAAACAGTAACTCATATAAAATATTTTATTTAATGGCAAAAACAATACTGATAGTAGACGATTCTGAAAGCATTAGAGAAGTCGTCAACTTTACATTGCAGAATGCAGGCTTTGAGGTGTTTGCGGCAGGCAACGGTATCGAGGCCCAGCAGTTCTTAGACGGCCGAAACATCGACCTCGTTATCACCGACCTACACATGCCCGAGATGGACGGAATAGACCTTATCAAGTTTATCCGCGCCACAAGCAACTACAACCGTGTGCCTATTCTGTTCCTGACCACAGAATCGCAGCTCGCCAAGAAAATCGAGGCGAAAGACGCCGGCGCCACCGGATGGATCATCAAGCCATTCGTGCCTGCCAAACTGCTCGCTGCCATCAGCAAGGTGATTCGTTAGAATCGCGATGGCGCACACCTTTTATTATTATATTATCAACAACCCGAACTAAATCGACAAATGGACAACTTTCAGAGTAAATTTTTAGAAGAGGCGGGCGACCTTATCAACCAGCTCGAACAGGCCCTGCTTACACTGGAGCAAGACACCGACAATCCTGCTCTGGTGGACTCTATTTTTAGAATTATGCACTCACTCAAAGGAGGAGGCGGTATGTTCGGGTTCGAGAACATCTCCAACTACACCCACAAGATGGAGAACATGTACGATCTCGTGCGTCAGAAAAAGCTTAAGGTAACACGTGAGATGCTCGACGTTACTTTCGAGTCGGCCGACCACATTACCAGCATGCTCAACGACGACGGATCCAAAACCGACGCTATCGCTGCCAACGAGGTGATTCTCAACAAGCGTATCGACGCTATCCTCAACGGCGACTCTGAGCAGGACGAGATGGTTTCGCCAGCTGCTGCCGCTACCGAAAAAAGCGAAGGCGTGGAAACATACTACGTCAAGGTAAAACCCTACGAACGTATCCAGCAGAACGGTACTAACCCGTTCTTCCTTATCGACGAACTCGCCGGTCTGGGCAAAAACAAGGCTAACATCTTCTATTCCAACATTCCGGATTTTGAGAACTTCGTGTTTGACGAGACTTATATCTGGTGGGAGATGATTCTTGCCACCGACAAGGGCGAGGACGCTATCCGCGACGTGTTCATCTTTGTGGAAGACGACTGCGAAGTGACTATCGACAAGATTGCCGACGCCGACATCTTCCCGATGGAGGGCATCGAGCCGCTGCTGGTTTGCCGTCACGATTTTCCCTTCGACTTAGAAAAAATCAAGTCGCTGGCGGGCGCTGTTACAGCTTTGGAGAAGGCTAAGCAAGAGAAAGCCGCCAAAGAGGCCGACGCAGGCGACGAGCACATCAAGAAATTTACCAAGGAATCATCCATTTCGGGTATCCGCGTGGCATCAGAGAAAATCGACCAGCTGATGAACCTCGTCAGCGAGCTGATTACCACTCAGGCGGGTCTCAACCTCTACGCCGACAACCACAAGAGCAACGAGCTTACCCGCATTACCGAAAGTCTCGAAAACATCAGCCGACAGCTCCGCGACACAGCTTTCAGCATCACCCTTATCCCCATCGACTACCTTGTGGTGCGTTTCCGCCGCTTGGTTCGCGACCTTTCGCGCGAGGTGGGCAAGGAGATCATTTTCGACGCCCGTGGTGCCGAGACCGAGCTTGACAAGACTCTCATCGAGGGACTTTCAGAGCCGCTTATGCACATTCTGCGCAACAGCATCGACCACGGTATCGAGACAGCCGAGGAGCGCAAGGCCAAAGGCAAGCCGCCCGAGGGCAAAATCATCCTTCAGGCATATTACAGCGGCAGCCAGGTGGTTATAGCCGTTACCGATGACGGTAAGGGTATGGACCTCGACAAGATTCGCAACAAAGCCATCGACCGCGGTCTTATCAATGGCGACGAGCAGCTTTCCGAAAAGGAGATTCTCGACCTCATATTCCTGCCCGGATTCTCCACTTCCGACAAGGTGACCAACATCAGCGGACGCGGCGTGGGTATGGACGTGGTAAAACGCAAGGTGTCAGACATTCGTGGCACAGTGTCGGTTTCCACAGAAAAAGACGAAGGCACAACAATCACCATCAAACTGCCTCTTACACTGAGCATTATCGACGGTATGCTGGTACGTATCGCCAATACCGACTATATAATTCCCCTCTCGGTTATCGACACCATCTTTGCCGTAGAGCACACCAAGATAGAGAAATCGTTCAACAACATTATTAATATAGAAGGTGTGCAGTATCCTTTCTACTATCTGCGCGACGAGTTTGGAATCGAGGGCGAAAAGCCCGAGCGCGAGGAGATAATAATGGTGAAGTACGACGACAAGAAGATAGGCATCGTGGTAGACCACATCACAGGCGAATACCAGGCCGTGCTCAAGCCATTGGGCAAGATGTACCGTCAGGAAGACGTATTCTCAGGAGCGTCGATACTGGGCGACGGCACAGTGGCTCTGGTGCTCGACACACACAAGGTAATAAATCAGTTCACTAAATATAACGACAACTAACGGTTAAACTCATATAGCTTATGGATCAGGAAATAGACTCTTTCATATCGTTCAAGCTCGGCGAGGAGTATTTTGCCATCAGCGTCTCCAAGGTGCTGAACATACTCCAGCTGGTGCAGATAACAAAAGTGCCCACCGCACCCGAGTACATGAAGGGCGTAATCAACCTTCGCGGCACGGTGCTGCCCATCATCGACATACGCATGAAGTTCGGAATGGACCCGATTCAGTATCAGCGCGACACCGTAATCCTCGTGCTCAACGTTCAGATAGAGAACGAGAACGTAGACGCCGGCATACTTGTAGACTCGGTTAAGGAGGTGTTCGAAATCAAGAAGGAGGAGGTACTGCCGCCTCCCGGTATCGGCTCCAAATACAAGTCTAAATTCGTGGACGGAATATACAAAATGTCTGACGACAGGTTTGTAATGCTTCTCGACATCGACAAGATATTCTCGTCTGACGAAATGGTAATGCTCAAAGAAACAGCCGACAGCGAAGAGTCGGCCAACGCTCAGCAAATAGAATAACACCTTATGAACCAGTACTCGGCTACCACATATTACGACGCAAAACTATCGGTGAAGGATTTCGCACGGCTGAGCGACTTTATCTACAGCCGCTACGGCATCAAGATGCCCGAAGCCAAGCACATAATGCTTCAGAGCCGCTTGCAGAAACGCCTGCGTGCCCTTCAGATTCCTTCATTCGAACAGTATGTCGACTTTGTGTTCTCGCCCGAAGGAGCCAACGAGATAGTCCATATGATGGACGTGGTCTCCACCAACAAGACCGACTTCTTCAGAGAATCGCAACACTTCGACTTCCTCACGCAGACAGTTCTTCCCGAGCTGTTTGAGGAAAACCACCAGCCAGTAATAAAAGTGTGGAGCGCAGGATGCTCGTCGGGCGAAGAGCCTTACACTCTCGCCATGGTGATTTCCGAGTACACATCGAAGCACAGGGGATGCGATTTCTCGATACTTGGCAGCGACCTCAGCACCATAGTTTTGGAAAAGGCAGTCACAGCCATCTATCCCGAAGAGAGGGTGGACATCATTCCGCTCGACCTCAAGAAGAAATACCTGCTCCGCAGCAAAGACCGCACGCACCCCACAGTCAGGATAGCGCCCGAGCTCAGAGCCAAGGCGTCGTTCATGAGGCTCAACTTTATGGACGAGTCGTACTCAGCACCTACTAACTTCGACATCATTTTCTGTCGCAACGTGCTGATATATTTCGACCGACCCACCCAGGAAAAGGTGATTAACAAGCTCTGCCGCCATCTGCGCCCCGGAGGCTACTTTTTCCTCGGACACTCAGAATCGGTTACAGGCATCAACGTGCCTCTCAAACAGATAAAGCCTACAGTTTTTAAACTGATAAATTAATATGTGAAATGGACCAGAACGAATCATTGATAACAGACGAAATCTTGCTCGAAGAACTCAGCAAGAGAATAGGACGCTACAAAAGCGCTTTAGCCAACACCAGCTCGTACAACAAGCAGCTGATCGAGCTTAATAAGAAGCTTTCCGAATCGGAAGCTATGAAGAGCCACTTTATCTCAAACATTACCAACGAGATAATCAACCCCTTCGCTTCGATACTCGGACTTGCCAAGAGCATCACCGAATGCGCCGACGAAAGTCCCGAAAAGATGAAACGTATGGCGGCTATGATACACCGCGAGGCGTTCAACCTTGACTTCCAGTTCAAGAACATCTTTGCGGCAGCCGAGATAGAGGCGGGCGAAATCCAGCCCATCGTGTCGGTGGTAAACATCGACGAGATGCTCAGCGGACTTATGCAGCAGTACTCGCGCGAAATCGCTATGCGCAAGCTCGAGGCCAAGCTCGAAAAAGAGAACGACGACGGCACGGTGCTTCTTTTCAAAACCGACGGCGACAAGCTCACGGTGGTGCTTTCAAACCTTATCTGCAACGCCATAAACTTCAACCGTCAGGGCAAGAAACTTATTGTAAGATACGGACGTACAGCCGACAACCATCTGAAAATTAGCGTTATCGACGAAGGTCTAGGCATCTCCGAAGAAAACCGCAAGATTATTTTCGACCGTTTCAAACGTTTGGACAACGGCATCAACTCTATCAACCGCGGACACGGTCTCGGACTCTCGATCAACAAGGCGTACATCGACCTGCTCGAAGGCCAGCTTCTGGTGGAGAGCAAGGAGAACGAGGGATCCACATTCACCGTGGTGCTGCCAGAATCGCAGGTGGCAAGCAACGATTATTCAGAAGAAGGTAACGAAGTATTTTTTGGCGACGAGGAGATATTCTAAGCCGCCCACAATCATCAGACTATGACCAGACATTTTCTATATCCGTCAACGATGTTTGCCTCGGCACAGCCCGCGGAGGTCACTACCATTCTGGGCTCGTGCGTGGCGGTCTGCTTTTGGGACCGCTACCTCGGAATAGGCGGCATCAACCACTACATGCTGCCCACTTGGAACGGTATGGAGCTCGCCTCGCCAAAGTACGGCAACATTGCTATCGAGCGTCTGCTCGAACGTATGGAGCAGCTCGGCGCTCAGAAAAAGAACTTGGTGGCGAAAGTGTTCGGAGGCGGTGAGGTGATTTCTGTAACATCGGGCATTATGCACATAGGCGAGCGCAACGTGATGGTGGCCGAACAGATGCTGACCGAACTCGGAATTCCGATTATGAGCCGCAGCACAGGCGGTCACAACGGACGCAAAATCATATACAACACTCATACAGGCGAAGTGCTGCAATGTTTTATCAAAAGCAATATGAATAAGTAAAATATATGGCATTCGAAAACAGAAAAATAAGAGTTTTGATAGTTGACGACTCTGCCGTAGTAAGGCAGACACTATCTTCGATATTGGAAACCGACCCGGCTATCGAGGTGATGGGAACTGCTTGCGACCCCTATATCGCGGCCAAGAAGATTCAGACCGAAGTTCCCGACGTGATCACTCTCGACGTGGAGATGCCGCGTATGGACGGACTCACATTCCTGCGCAAGATTATGGCGCAGCATCCTATTCCCGTTGTCATTATTTCGAGCCTTACCGAAGAGGGCAGCCAGACTGCCATGAGGGCTCTCGAATACGGCGCGGTGGATGTGATAGCCAAGCCCAGGATGGACACCCAGAAGTTTATCGAGGAGTCAAAGATACGTCTCTGCGAGGTGGTGAAGGCCGCCGCGCACGCCCGTATCCACACACGCAGCGCCAACCCCACCTATCTCAAGGTGGAGCCCAAACTCTCTGCCGACGCCGTAATTGCCAAATCCGAAGGTCCTACAAGCATGATCAAGACCACCGACATCGTGATAGCTGTGGGTGCGTCTACCGGAGGCACTGAGGCGCTCCGCATTTTTCTCGAAGCCATGCCGCCCGACTGTCCGGGCATAGTAATAGTGCAGCACATGCCCGAAAACTTCACACGCTCGTTTGCCAACCGTCTCAACGACATCTGCCGCATCCAGGTCAAGGAGGCAGAAAACGGCGACAGCGTAATCACCGGAAGGGCTCTCATAGCCCCGGGCAACAAGCACACGCTGCTCAAACGCAACGGTGCTAAATATTTTGTAGAAGTAAAAGAAGGTCCGCTGGTAAACCGCCACCGTCCTTCGGTCGACGTCCTTTTCCGCAGCACCGCACGTTACGCGGGCGCCAACGCCATCGGCATCATTATGACCGGTATGGGCGACGACGGCGCACGAGGCCTGCTGGAGATGAAAGAGGCTGGCGCAAAAACCGCCGCTCAGGACGAACAGACATGCGTAGTATACGGAATGCCTAAGGAAGCAGTCAAGCTCGGAGCAGCCGACAGAGTGCTTCCGTTAGAAAAACTTGCAAATTTTGCAATTTCTCCCTATTAAAATTTTCATATTTGGTATTTTAGTTGTATTATTGCATAAAATTAGACAACGATAATTATAACAGAGATGAGCAATTGTAAAGTACTTGTAGCCGACGATGTATTTGCCAACCAGTTTCTCTTAGCGTCTATGTTAGAGGAACTTTCGGTAGGCTTTAAAACCGTGTCGAACGGCAAGGAGGTTCTCGACGAGCTTCCCAACGACAAATACGACATTATTTTTATGGACATCGAGATGCCTGTGATGAACGGCATCGAGGCCACAAAGCAGATAAAGAACGACTACCGGTTTCAGAAAATTCCGGTTATCGCACTCACGGCGCACGACCTGGAGGAGTTCCAAGGTCAGTTTACCGAGGCACATTTCGACAGCATAGTAGAAAAACCTTTCACAATCGACTCAATCTCGCAGGTACTCGCAAAGTTCAACTTTCAATAATCTACAACTATGAAAACCGACACCCGACATAACACCGCATACTCATACGCTCTGATGGGATTCCTTATCGGCGCGGGACTGATGGTCATTATAGTGTTCCTCGGCTTGGTGTTTTTAAACCGGCCGATCACATTCGACATATTGGTTCAGCTCTTCAAAGAAAATCCGTCGCTGTGGATCACCCTGGCACTGCCTATTGTGATTGGAGCGTTTGGCTACTATATGGGCAACGAGTTTTTCCGCAAGACCAACGACCTCCGCAAGGACATCCGCAACGAGCAGCAGAAATCGCGTCAGATTTTCGACTTCGTTGAGAAAATCCGTCTCGGACAAACCGACGCCGACTACGAAATCCGCGAGGGCGACGAAATCGGCAAGGCTCTTATCAACCTCCGCGACGAGCTGAAGCGCAGCAAGGCCGAGGAGGACACCCGTAAAAACGAGGACCAGCAGCGCCACTGGATCACTGAGGGTATCGCCAAGTTCGGTGCCATCCTTCGTGAAAACATCGGCGACCTTGAAAAACTTTCAAACGAGGTTATCACCAACCTTGTGAAATATGTAAACGCACAGCAGGCTGGATTTTTCATCCTTGTGGACAACAACGGCGAGAAATACTTCAATATGACAGCCTCTTACGCATACGGACGTACCAAATATCCCGACAAGAAGATAGAGTGGGGCGAGGGTCTCGTAGGCGAGTGCGCCATTGAGAAAAAGACCATTTTCGTACCCGAGGCTGCAAAAGACTATGTGAAGATTACTTCGGGTCTCGGCAAGGCAAATCCGAGAACATTGGTTATCGTTCCCCTTAAATTCAACGACGAAATTTACGGCGTGGTGGAGATTGCTTCGTTCATTGTCTACCAGCCATTTGAGATAGAATTCATAGAGCGTGTGGCAGAGTCAATCGCCTCCACAATTTCAAACGTAAATATCAACCTCCGTACGGCACGACTACTTAAGGAGTCGCAGGAACAGGCGGAGATAATGGCACGTCAGGAGGAGGAGATGCGCAAAAACATGGACGCCCTCAAGCACATGCAGACCGAGGCGGCAAAACAGAGCGAACAGTTCGTAAGTTTCACCAACTCGGTAAACCACACTATGATACGTGCCGAGTACAGCGTGGAAGGATACCTTCTGTACGCCAACTCTAAATTCCTCAGCAAACTGGGATACGCCTCAGCCACCGAAATCGAAGGCAAGCATATCTCAATGTTTATCAGCGACAAAGACAAGGCTTGGTTCAACGAGCTTTGGCAGAATCTCGCCATCGGCGGCAAGCACTTCGAGGGCGATATGAAGCACGTTACCAAGGCGGGCACCGATGTTTGGACAATGGCCACATACGTGTCGGTGCGCGACCACAACCGCCGTCCTGTCAAGATTCTTTTCCTCGGTATCGACATCACGGACTCTAAAAAGCAGAGTCTCGACTACAAGGGTCAGATCGACGCCCTCAACCGTTCTACTATGAAGGCTGAGTATGCGCCCGACGGACGAGTTTTGGAAATGAACCACAAACTATCTGACGTACTGCAGTTTACTGCCGAAGAGCTCAGCAAACGAACCATTTTCAACTTCCTTACCGCGTCAGACCTCGACGAGTTTAAAATTATTTGGAAAAATATTATCAACGGTGTGCCTTTCGAAGGTCGTCACAAATGGTTTACCAAGACAGGTGAGGAACGCTGGTTCCAAGGTACTTACACTGTTGTGCACGATATGTACGGCGAACCTGCCAAAATCGTATTCATCGGCAACGACGTTACCGAGCAGATACGCATTGAGGAAAAGAGCCGCGAGCAGACCGAACTTCTCCGCGAACAGGAACAAAAACTGCAACAAAACAAGGTGGAACTCACCAAGAAACTACGCGAAACTCGCGAGGAGATGAAGATGCAGTTCCGCGAGGTGGAGATTGTGAAAGAGCTGAGCGACAAGACCTTGGCAGGTATGTTAGACGCAGTTGTTACCATCAACCAGGACAACAAGATCACATTCTTCAACCGCGCAGCCGAAGAGCTCTGGGGCATTCAGCGCGACGCCATCATCGGCAAGGATGTTTCGGCGCTTCTGCCTACCGACAGCGTTACCGAAAACGAGAACTATCTTGGCAACTTCTTCAAAGCCAACGACAACACCCTACTTGCAAAACGCACCGAGGTGTTTATACTCGACAAAGATCAATCACGCACCAATGTGCTTGTTACCCTTGCTGAGGCTTCCACAGGCGAACGCTACACACTTACAGCGTTTATACAGAAGATTGAGGTAGAGTTGTTCTAAAAATATTTAGTTTTTTGCTAAAAAACTTGATTTTTCGCTTTACTTTTACCAAAAAATATAGTATATTGTAATGTGATATTATAGTGTTTTGATGTTAATTATAACACTATATATCAGCAGTTTACATAAGTGTATAACATTTTAAACACTACTATTATGGATACTATATTTTGGCTTGTTCCTGCGGCGTCGTTGCTTGCGCTGTCGTTTGCCTTCATCTTCTTTAAACAGATGATGAAAGAGGACGAGGGAACCGATCTGATGAAAAAAATTGCGCTACATGTGCGCAAGGGTGCGATGGCTTACCTTAAACAGCAATACAAGGTAGTAGGAATCGTGTTTGTGG
>JAGCNK010000167.1 GCA_017645985.1 Bacteroidales bacterium
CGACGCCTTGAAGTCTATTCAACGCTCCGAACGGGCTAAGCCTAACTCGCACATTGTGTCGCTATTTTTCACAGCCAAAAGCGACGAGATTGTCAATGTGTTTTCAGAATCTCCCACCACCGAAAAAAACGAGGTGATGGAGATACTCAAAGAACTTGACGTAACCAATATGGCCAAATATCAAAAAATTACAGGTAGTAATTAATAATTTTTTATATTTGCAGAAGAAAAAAATAGATTGAAATGCTTTTACGTCTGAAAATATCCAACTACGCGCTGATTTCAGAATCTGAAATCAGTTTCGACAGCGGGCTTACCGTAATCACCGGCGAAACCGGCGCAGGAAAGTCAATACTTATGGGTGCGCTGTCGATGGTGCTCGGTGCACGTGCCGACTCGTCGGTGATTAAGCAGGGCGAGAAAAAAACTGTGGTGGAAGCCGAATTCGACGTAAAGAACTACAATCTGAAATGGTTTTTCGACCAGAACGACCTCGACTACGACGACACCGTGCTGATACGTCGCGAGGTGGCCGACACTGGCAAGTCACGGGCGTTTATCAACGATACGCCTGCTAATATCAACACACTCAAAGATTTAGGTCTGTTGCTCACCGACATCCACTCGCAGCATCAGACACTGCTCATTGCCAATATGGGATTTCAAATGAGCATTGTTGACGCATTTGCTGCCAACAAGGATCTGCTGGCTGCATATAAAACCATTTACCAGCAATACCGTAAGAAGACAGCGCAGCTTGCCGACCTTGAAAAAGAGGCTGAATCGTCGCGCAAAGAGGCTGAGTATCTGCATTTCCGTTTCGACGAACTGCATAAGGCCGACCTCCAACCCGACGAGCAGCAGCAACTGGAAGAAGAGCTCGAAATACTCACTCACAACGAGGACATCAAAAACGCAATTTCACAGTCTTCAAACTTGATAATCAGCGCCGAAGATGGCACTGTGATACAAAAGCTGAAAGAGGCGCAAAACGCTCTCTCTCATATATCTTCGTATTATCCAAAAGCCGCCGAACTGAATTCACGTATTGAATCCACCTACATCGAACTCAACGATATAGGCCGTGAGCTTCAGAGCTTGGACGACAACACAGAGTTTTCGCCCGAACGCATTGAAACTATCAACCAGCGGCTCACATTATTATACAACCTCCAAAAGAAGAACGGCGTTAAGACCGTGGAGGAGCTTATAGCCATACGCGACGACTTTAAGCAGAAACTCAACCTTATCGACAATAGCGGAGAGATTATTTCAGACCTTAAGGAAGAAATCAAAGACCTCGAATACAAACTCTCAATGCAGGCTTTGTCTCTTTCAGAAAAACGACGCAATGCCGCCAAGGGACTTGCAAAAGAGGTGGTTGAGCTGCTTGCATCAGTGGGCATACCCGACGCGCAGTTTGCCGCAGAGTTTTTCACCAGTAGCGAATTTCTCGATGATGGTAACGATATGGTTAAGTTCATGTTCTCAGCCAACAAGAACATGGCAATGCAGGATCTTTCAAAAACGGCATCGGGCGGCGAACTTTCGCGACTTATGCTGTGCCTCAAATACATACTGTCGAAATCGGTAAAACTGCCCACCATCATTTTCGACGAGATAGACACCGGCATATCCGGCGACATCGCAGGCAAGACCGGCGCTATGTTTAAGCGCATAGCCGAATTTATGCAGGTGATATGCATCACTCACCTTCCTCAGGTGGCAGCTATGGGAAAGCACCATTTCAAGGTGTTCAAGCACGAGGAAGGCGGCGCAATACGCAGCGATATCAAGCTGCTGACCCCCGACGAGCGCATCAACGAGATAGCGGCTATGCTCAGCGGCGAAACCGTGTCGCAAGCCGCAGTACAGAACGCCCGTGAATTGTTGCAGTCGGCAAACAAATAATTTAATATCAGAACATTATGGCAGACCTTAATATAAAAAACAAAAAAGCCTCGTTTCAATACGAGATACTTGAAAAATATGTGGCGGGCATTCAGCTGCTCGGCACCGAAATCAAGTCGATACGCGACGGCAAGGCGGCTCTCACCGATTCGTACTGCTCGTTTACAGCCCACGAACTGTATGTGAAGATGTATATCGGCGAGTATTCGCACGGCGGATACGTAAACCACGACCCGCGCCGCGAGCGCAAGCTCCTTTTGCAGCGCAAGGAGCTCAACAAGCTTGAAAAGAAGGTTGAGAACACGGGTCTCACAATCGTGCCGCTCAAGATGTTTCTCAACAAAGACGGCAAGGCAAAGCTCGAGATTGCGCTCTGCCGAGGCAAGAAGATGGCCGACAAGCGTGAGGATATGAAAGCACGCGACAACGCCCGCGAACTATCCAGAATTAAGAAAATAAAGGGATAATTCACCTTAGTATTATAACAAAAAAGCACGGCAATGAACCGTGCTTTTTTTGTTATTGGATTTTGGCCGTTTATTCCTCGCGGGCGCACTGAGGATTCAGTATACGCCAGCTTTGGTCGTCGGGGTTTTCAATCAGTTTCTCAAGATAGTGATACTTGATGCCAAACTTGTTTTTGATAGCGGTGATTTGGCTCTGTATCTTGGCACGCTCCTCGTCGGAAGGCATCTCGCCCTTTTCGGCTGTGATAATCAAGTTTTTAGAAGTGTTGTCGTATTGAACAAACTCAAAAATCTTGGTCTTGTATCCGTTGAGGTTGAGTATCAGCGCACGAATGCCGTCGGTGATGATTTCTGCCTCGCGTTCCATCATCAATCCGTATTTGAGCACCGGCTCAAGCACGTTGTTCTCGGTGATTTTCATCTGGCTGCGTATCTGCTTGTGGCAGCAGGGCGAAGTGATGATGAGTTTCGCTCCCGCCTTGATACCCATATAGATGGCATCGTCGGTGGCTGTGTCGCATGCGTGCAACGCTATAAGGATGTCGGTGTTGTCAACTTTGAAGTCGCTGATGTTGCTCTGAACAAATTTGAGACCGCTGAACTGCGATTTCTGGGCAAGGTTGTTGCCAAATTTCACAAGGTTTTCCTGAGCCTCCACGCCCTGCATCATCACGTTCATTTCGCGAACGTTGGTCAGGTAGTCGTATGTGGCAAATGTGAGGTAGCCCTTGCCGCTGCCGTTGTCCACTATGTTGAGCGGCTTGCAATCCTTGTAGCAGTCAAAAAACGAGTCGATAATCTCTACAAATTTCTCCACCTGCTTGTATTTGGCGCTCATACTCGGAATAAGGTCGCCCTTGTTGTCGGTGATGCCGAGCGATTTGAGATAGACACTGTTTTTGGTGTCGATACGGCGCTGTTTTGCATTGTCGTGCTGGCCGTCGGCTGCCTCGGTGAACGAAGGTTTCTTGGAGTAAAGCTTCGGAACGCGCTTGTTGTTGTATTTCAGCTCGATATCCTCTTTGGTAGTGAACAGGTTGATGTCGAGGAAGTTGCTGCCAATGATGGCGTGAAGCTGATTTACCGCCTCCTCTACAGAGAAGTTTTTGGTAACATCGTTGCGGTTGTACTTGTAAACAAATTGCAAGTTGGGTTGGCCGTCAAGCTCCACATACCTAACTACAATCTTGTTCATTTCTTGATTTTCAAGCACTCTCTTGGCTAAGATGAGTTTTACAAACGTCTTTTTGTATACGGACGAACTTACTTTGTCGGTAAATTCTTTTACTACGTTGTCCATGATTCGTATTTGTTGTCTTTTTTAAATTAGGGTTTATAAATATGTCATTAATATATTACGCAAAAATCAAGCCGTAGTTTCATTTTTTCGGCTCTTTTTATTTGTTGTCCCACACAAATTCTGCTCTGAACATCGGTTTTTTGTCGCTGTTCTGCATTTCTATAAGTGTGGAGTCGCCGTCGCGTTTCATCAGCATCGTTACCTCCTGGTTGTAAAGCACTTCGGTCATATAGTTAACGTCGGCGGTTTTGAGCCTCTGCTGCTCGTGGGTTTCCAGGTCGGGCATGTCCATAGCCAGTTCTATGTAGCGCATGCTGTACAGATGGCGGTTGATGTCGATGTCGGAATATCTCACGGTGTGGTTTCTTGTGCTGTCGGGATTGTCGATCGTGAACCTCAGGTGCTTGTATTTTGCAGCCTGTGCTCCTTCGGTAATCAGGTCGGGAATATGCGGCAGTACTTCGGTTAGGAACACTGGACGACGTGTGTCGCAATTGATTATCAGCCATTCGGTAGAAATTTCGGCTATTTTTTCGCCATCCTGCTCCACATAAAAATCGCGCTTGCAAGCCAGACGCGAAATCTCCACTATGCGGGTGGTAATCCTTATGTCGGTGTTGATGGCTGGCAGGCGGTTGATGTCGAAATGTATGCCTGTAACCACCCAGGTGAGGTTCTGGCGGTTGAGGATGTCGATACTGGTGTTGATCTCGATGGCGTGCAATCCTGCCGTGTCGAGTATGAAATTTCCGAGCGACGCAAGGGTGAGGTGACCGTTAAAGTCTGTGTCCTTGTGTGTTACCCGATATTCTTTGGTAAATGTCTTTTCCATTTTTTGGCTCTGTTTTTGTTTGACAAATATAGTAAATTTTGAATTATTAGTTAATATTAATAATTTTGCAAACGTGATTTTTGGGCTGATTTTTGTTAGACTAAAAATTTGGCAAACAAATAAATGACTAAAAAACAGATTAAATAATTACAGCAATGAGGCTAGCTATATGGTTGATATTGTTTTCGTTCGCGATTGTATCTGACGCTTTTGCCAAGATAGATCCGCAGGTGCAGCAGCTTGAGCGGGAACTCAATTCGGTGAAGAGCAACAGCGAAAAGGTGGCATTGCATATCAAAATTGCCAAGCGCTACCTTGTACTCAAGAATCCGAAGTGCGACACCTATTGCAAGTCGGCTATCAAGCTTGCCGAAAAACACCATCTCGACGGACTCAAGGCCGACGCACTCGGCGTGCAAGGCGAATACTATTATAATACAAAGAAATATTCAAAAGCCGCCACCTCGTTCCTTACCGAATACAACCTCCGCAAGAAGCTCAAGCAGCCAAAAAACACTGCCAACGCGGCGTACAACCTCGGTATGACCTACTCTAAGATGTCGTATCCCGCCGGCGGCTACAAAAAGAGCAAAAAATACCTTGAGGAGGCTCTGGCACTTGCCAAGCAGACCGGCGAGAAGAAATTTCAGGAGCAGATTTCGGAGCAGCTTTATCTTATAGCCTACGATTCGGGCAAGTTCAAAGACGCCACCGAGTATATCAAAAACAACCTTCAGAACGAGAACGCAGAGCTCCGTCACGACATCAAGGAGCTTCAAGACACAGTTATGGAGCGCGACTGCACCATCGTCCGCCAGGATTCTGTAATTACAAAGGTGCGCGAGGAGAACGCCATTCTCGACACCACCGTACAGTTTAAAAACCGTGAGCTTGACTCGCTCTCCAAAGAGCAGATTATGGTGATGCTCGAAGTGGAGCAGAAACGCGGACAGATCACCGCCCGCAACTACACCATTGTTATTATCGCAGTGGTTTCGCTGCTGCTTTTGGTGATAATCATACTGCTGCTGCGCCGCAACCGTGAGCGCAAGCGTATGAACCAGGCTCTTTCTGAGCGAAACAACCGTATTGCCGAGCAGAACACCGAAATTATGTCAAACCTCAAGGTCATCAACCAGAAAAACCGCGACATCACCGACAGCCTCAACTATGCCGGCAAGATTCAGAGGTCGCTCTTGAGAAACTTTGCCAACTATTCGCACCTGATTTCTGGATACTTTATATTATATCTGCCTAAAGACATCGTTAGCGGCGACTTCTACTGGGGACATCAGGTCGACAACAAGTTTGTGTTTACCGTGGGCGACTGCACGGGTCACTCGGTGCCGGGAGCGTTTATGAGCATGCTCGGAATTTCGCTGCTAAACCAGATTGTGGGTCAGCAGCATATTATAAAGGCGTCGGAGATATTGGAGAAGATGCGCGAGTCGGTTAAGCTCAACCTTGGACAGAGCGGCGACGACGAGGAGGCCAAAGACGGTATGGATATGGCTATCTGCGTGTGGGACATCGACAAAGGCACTGTGAACTATTCAGGAGCCTACAACCCGATGTTTATGGTAAGGTCGGGCGAGATGACCACCTTCAACCCCGAAAAATGTCCTGTGGGTATCCACGCCAAGGAAGTGCCGTTCACCGACCAGTTTATCGACGTGCAGAAAGGCGACAGGCTTTTTATGTTCTCCGACGGATATTCCGACCAGTTCGGCGGTCCAAAGTTTGAGAAATTCAAGCTGGTGCGTTTCAAGAGGCTTCTGATCGAGACGAGCTATATGCCTATGCAGATGCAGTACGAGAAATTGGAGAGCACATTTTACGACTGGAAACAGGACATGGTGCAGATCGACGACGTGTGTGTGCTCGGTGTAGAAATTTAGTAAAAAAATTTTCGGTTGGGTATTGATTTTTTAATCTACATCTTTTATATTTGCATTGTGAAATATTTGCAAGTTTCGCTGAAATACTATATATTTGCAGTAAAAAATAAAGTAAAAAAAGAATCGTTACTATTAGCGATAAAAAAATATACTTAGACATGGAAAACATTCATATTTCAGGATCGCACGACGGCTATTTTGTTCCGACTGTGGATTTCAACTATCAGAATGGCGTATGCGAGATTTCCGGCGAATCGTTTCTTGAAGAGACGAACGTATTTTATGCACCCCTGATCAACTGGATAAGGGAGTACACTCAGACCGGTCTTCCGCTTACATTCAATTGCAAGTTGACATATTTCAACACGAGCTCCACAAAAAGCCTGCTCGACATCTTTAAGATTATAAAGAAATATGACTCTGAGGGCGGAAAGGTTACTGTCAACTGGTATTACGACAACGAAGACCTCGACCTTGAAGAGGCTATTCAGGACTATATCTCCGATACCGGCTTGAAGATTAATATGAAGACCTTCTAATTCCGAAGGGCTCTATCAAAAATATTGCACGGCAGCGGGTTTGGCTTTCAGCCTTACCCGTTGCCGTGTCTTTTTTATGTATGTTTTCGTGTATGGGTGCTAGTGCGATACAAACTTGTTGATGCAGTCAAGGTAAGCCTCCACAGTGGCCACCACCACGTCGGTGTTGGCGCTGAATCCGTAATATAGCCTGCCTTCGTTCTCCACCTGGATATGCACCTTGCAGATGTCGTCGCTGCCCTTGTTGATGCTTTGTATGGTGAGCTCCTTCATCTGCATCTGCCTGTTCGAAAGTATTTTCTTTATGGCGTTGATGGCGGCGTCTACCGGGCCGTTGCCTGTGGCGCACGCCTCAAACTTTTCGCCGGCGATGTTGAGTCCTATGCTCGCCACCGGCTTGATGCCGTAGCCTGATGTGAACTGAAGGAATTCGATTTTGATATGGTGGTTGTGCTTGCGGTCTATGCCGGCGAGTATCATAAGGTCGTCGTTGTTGATCTCCTTTTTCTTGTCGGCAAGCTGAAGAAACTTCTGATAGATGTTGTCGAGCTGCTCGTTTTCGTATTTGAGTCCGAGCGACGAAAAACGGTGTTTCAATGCCGCCCTGCCGCTGCGGGCTGTCAGCACTATTGAGTTGTCGTCGATTCCCACGTCGTTGGGGTCGATAATCTCGTATGTGCTCTTGTCTTTCAACATTCCGTCCTGGTGTATTCCCGACGAATGTGCAAAGGCGTTGCGTCCCACAATAGCCTTGTTGGGCTGCACGGGCATGTTCATCAGGCTCGACACCATACGGCTGGTGGGATATATTTTCTGCGTGTTGATGTTGGTCTGCAATCCGAGGTAGGGGTGGCACTTGAGAATCATAGCTATCTCTTCCAAAGCCGTGTTTCCAGCCCGCTCGCCAATGCCGTTGATGGTTACCTCCACCTGGCGCACACCGTTGAGAATAGCCTCCATAGTGTTGGCAGTGGCCATTCCGAGGTCGTCGTGACAGTGGCACGATACCACCACTTTGTCTATTCCCTTGACATTCTCAAACAGGTACTTGATTTTTTCGCCGAACTGCTGAGGCAGACAGTAGCCGTTGGTGTCGGGAATGTTCACCACCGTGGCACCCGCCTTGATGGCAGCCTCTATCACACGGGCAAGATACTCGTTGTCGGTGCGTCCGGCATCCTCGGCGTAAAACTCCACGTCCTCCACATACCTCTTGGCATATTTCACCGCACGCACGGCGGTTTCCAAAATCTCCTCGCGGTTTGAGTTGAACTTGTATTTGATATGTATGTCGGATGTGCCGATGCCGGTGTGTATACGCTTGTGCTTGGCGTATTTGAGGGCTTCGGCGGCTATGTTGATGTCCTTTTCCACAGCCCGGGTGAGGGCGCAGATTATGGGCCAGGTCACCGATTTTGAGATTTCCACCACTGAGTTGAAGTCGCCGGGACTTGACACTGGGAATCCCGCCTCTATGATGTCGACGCCGAGCTGTTCGAGCTGCTGTGCCACCTGGATTTTCTCCACGGTGTTGAGCTGGCAGCCGGGCACTTGTTCTCCGTCGCGCAGGGTGGTGTCGAGAATGTATATCTTGTTGTTTTCCATAATTCGGATGTTTAGTTGTTGATAGCCGCCAAAAATGATGCCACAGCCACTCCGGCGGTTTCGGTGCGGAGGCGTGTGATGCCCAACGACACCGGCTTGAAGCCTGAGCCGAGGGCAAGTGCTATCTCATCTTCTGAAAAATCGCCCTCAGGACCTATCAGCGTGATAGTGCGTGAGCTTGGTGCGGCGGTTTTGGCAAAAAACACCTTTTCGCCCTCCTCGCAGTGGGCTATCATCTTAATATCCTCGTCGGCAGCCTTTATCACGTCGGCAAACGGTGTCAGCGGTGCAATTTTGGGTAAAACGGCGTTGCCGCTCTGCTTGAATGCCGAGAGTATTATTTTTTCCAAACGGTCGGTTTTCAACACCTTGCGTTCGCTGTGGCGGCATAGGAGAGGGGTGATGAGGTCTACTCCGAATTCCACCGCCTTTTCTACAAACCATTCAAAACGGTCGGTGTTCTTGGTCGGCGCAATGGCTATGTGATTGTAATACCGGCGGATAGGAATGTCGGTAAATTGCTCTGTAAGCTTGGCTGCGCAATTGTTTTTGGTGCAAACGGTCAACAATGCGGAATAAATGCCGCCCACGCCGTCTGCCACCGCTATCTCGCATCCTTCGGTAAGACGTAGCACACGGCAGCAATGGGCAGACTCCTCGTCGTTGAGGTAAATAGTGCCACCTATTCCGGCTGTGGCTGCGTCGGGTGAGTAAAATATATGCAGGTTTTCTTTCATTTTCTAATCATCGATAAAGTCCTGTTCTTCTTCAAAATCATTGTCGTCAGCAGGCTGCTGCTCGGGTTGCGGTTCGGGTTGCGGTTCGGGTTGCGGTTCGGGCTGCGGTTCGGGCTGCGGC
>JAGCNK010000168.1 GCA_017645985.1 Bacteroidales bacterium
ACGCACCATTGCCGACCTTGCCAACGAGGAGAACATCAACGCATCGCACATAGCCGAGGCCATCACCTACCGCAGTCTCTACCGTGAAAGCTGGGGATTAGGATAATAGTATGTCGAAAAAAACAATCACGCAAAAGGTATTTTTTGTAACTTTGCGTCAAATTTATTTATTACGCTATGTCAACCCATCACCACTATTCTGGCCTCTCTGACAGCGAGGTGGCCGAAAGCCGAAAGATTAACGGCGCAAATATTCTTACTCCGCCGCAGAAAGAAACTCTGTGGGACACACTTAAAGGTGTGCTGAAACATTGGATTTCGATATCGCTGGCGGCTATTACCGTGGGCGCGGCGGTGACGGCGGTGTGTTTGGGCGGATACTACATTATGCCCGCCGTGCTGGCTGTGTCGTGGCTGCTGATTGTGGTTGTGGGATTGTTCGGCGGGTTCGACGATCCGCTTTTCAAGATACTTATCACTGCGTTTGTGCTCTCGATTGGTATCTCTATTTACGAATTTGAGGTACAGAACGCCGGAGTGTCTACTTTTTTTGAACCTGTGGGCATCATTGTGGCTCTGCTGCTGGCTACGGGTGTGGCTTTTTTGTTGGAAAAGAAAAACGAAAAGACTTTTCAATCGCTCAACAAGGTAAACGACGACACATTTGTAAAAACCATCCGAAACAACAACGTATGCCAGGTGCCTCGCCGCGACATTGTGGTGGGCGACATTGTGATTCTGGAACAAGGCGAGGAGATTCCTGCCGACTGCCAACTGCTTGAAAGTATAAACCTTATAGTAAACGAATCGTCGCTTACGGGCGAACTGCAAGCCAACAAAAACGCCGATATGTCGATTTCCGACCCCGAAGCCACATATCCTACATATCAGATTATGAAGGGCACCACCATTATCGAAGGCTACTGCACGGCAAAGGTGTTTCGTGTGGGCGACAAGACCGAAAGTGGAAAGGTGTTTAAGGCGGCGCAGGTTGACGAGGGCGACCCCACTCCGCTGAGCGAAAAACTCGACTCTCTTGCCGACAAAATCACCAAGACAAGTTATTTGGTGGCTGGACTGATTATCGTGGGACGTTTGGTTACATACTTCTTCTCCGACGACTGCAGTTTCAACTGGCTCGACATTTTCTCATATCTTCTTAATACTGTGATGATTGCCGTTACTCTGATAGTGGTGGCTGTGCCGGAGGGACTGCCTATGAGCGTAACACTTTCGCTGGCGTTCAGTATGAAGAAGCTGATGAACGAGAACACCCTGCCCCGCACTATGCACGCCTGCGAAACTATGGGTGCGGCTTCGGTAATATGCACCGACAAGACTGGAACCCTTACTCAGAACAAAATGCAGGTGGCAGATTTGCAAATGTCTGAAATAGAGGACAATCTGCTTGCCGAAATGATTGCGGTAAACTCCACGGCAAACCTCGATTTGTCCGACACTGAAAACATAAAACCAATAGGTAATCCCACCGAGGGCGCGTTGCTGCTCTGGCTCAGAGGCAAGAATATCGACTATCTTGCTGTAAGAGAGAAGGCTGAGATAGTGGAGCAACTTCCGTTCTCTACCGAAAACAAATATATGGCCACCGTAACAATGTCGCCGACGGCTGGCAAAAAGATGCTGTTTGTAAAAGGCGCACCAGAGATAGTTCTCGGTTTTTCTAATCTAACTACCGCAGAATCGGAAAGTTATACAACCAAGCTGTCGGAGTTTCAAGGTAGGGCATACCGCACACTCGCCTTGGCTTACAAAGAGTTGTCCGACGGCGAAGAGCCTTTTGAAAATGGCAAACTTAAAGATATAAAACTAAGCTTTGCAGGCATTTTTGCAATTTCAGACCCTGTGCGGGTAGGAGTTGCCGAAGCGGTAAAATCGTGCACAGCCGCAGGCATTCAAGTAAAGATAGTTACGGGCGACACATCATTGACAGCCAAAGAGATAGGCCGTCAGATAGGTCTGCTCGCAAACAACGATGCCGACAACGCAGTGATAACAGGAAGCGAATTTGAGGCAATGACTGACGAAGAACTGTCGTCACGTCTCGGCGATTTGAAAATACTCTCACGCGCACGTCCACACGACAAGGAACGACTTGTAAAACTCTTGAAACGAGCCGACTACGTGGTAGCTGCCACCGGCGACGGCACAAACGACGCTCCTGCCCTTAACGCCGCCGACGTGGGTCTGTCGATGGGCGACGGTACTGCAGTAGCCAAAGAGGCGTCGGATATGACCATTCAAGACAATTCGTTCTCTACCATCAGCAACGCCGTAATGTGGGGACGTTCGCTCTACAAAAACATTCAGCGGTTTATAATGTTTCAAATGACCATCAATGTGGTGGCGTGCCTTATAGTGCTTATCGGCGCATTTATCGGCACACAGTCGCCCCTGACGGTTACGCAGATGCTTTGGGTCAACCTTATTATGGACACCTTTGCAGCCATAGCTCTTGCATCGTTGCCGCCATCGTCCGACGTTATGAAAGAGAAACCTCGAAAGATAACAGATTTTATCATCTCAAAATCTATGAGGCGTAGTATTTTTGGTGTGGGACTCCTCTTTACCGCTCTTCTGCTTGGTATTCTTACAATTATGCAACACGCCGACATCTCTTGTATGGCCGATTTTTTGAGTTTCAATTACGGTGCCTACAACGGTCTGAGCGATTACGAACTGAGCCTGTTTTTCACCATTTTTGTGATGCTGCAATTTTGGAATATGTTTAACGCCAAGGCCTTTTTGACCGGCAAATCGGCATTCCACAATCTAAAAAACAGCAGAGGTTTTCTACTAATTTCGGCAGTGATTTTTATAGGTCAGATACTTATTGTTGAAATCGGCGGACAGATGTTTAACGTTACCCATCTTGCTATAAATGATTGGATTATCATCATTCTGGCTACTATGCCTGTGATGATTGTGGGTGAAATCAAGCGCAAATTTGCATAAGTAAATGCATTATTTTTTACTTTTTTAATATTATTTTACATATTTTTGCGTTTAATTTTGCATCGGAAATCATAATCGAAAACACGTTATGGGACTTTTATTAAAAATACATCCTGACACACCGCCTTTGCGCTTGATACTCAAAGCGGTAGAGATTCTCCAAAACGATGGGGTGATTATTTATCCCACCGACTCGGTATATGCTCTTGGATGCAGTATGAACAGCAAAAAGGCTCTTGAACGTCTTGCCCGTTTTAAGGGTATCAAATTAGACAAGGCGTGGTTTTCGTTTATCTGCAAAGATTTGTCCGATATTTCGGATTATACTATGCCGCTCAGCACAGGTGTTTTTAAACTTTTGAAAAAGAACACTCCCGGTCCGTTCACCTTTATTTTGCCGGCAAGCAAAAAAATTCCGCGCATTTTTGATAATTCGCGCAAAACGGTGGGTCTGCGTATTCCCGACAGCCAAATACTCCACGATATTGTTGAAAATCTCGGCAACCCGCTCTTAACCACATCTATCGTGGACGACGACGACGAGATTGTAGAATACATCACCGACCCCGAACTTATTTGGGATCGCTACAAAAACTCTGTTGACCTCATTATCGACGGCGGCTACGGCAACAACAACCCCACTGCCGTTATCAACTGCACCGGCTCTGAAATTGAGGTTATCCGCGAGGGAATCAGGGAGTTGGAGTGGTAAAATCCTAACGAATTTTGATTTTGCAATCGGCTGTAACGTTTTGCGTAACCTTTGGCAAACCCGTGCAGACTATGTGCGAGCGTTCTTTGGCGTTGAGCACCAATGTGGTGGTGGCTTTAAAAAACACATCTGAACGTCCTGCGGCATCTACCTTGGCATCGCGACTTTCGTAGCCAATACCTTCAAAACGGCTTTCACCCGAAATATTGAGCATAAACACGCCCGACTTGCCTGTGGCGTTTAGGCGCGATTTATTGGTGAGGGTAATGTCCGACACATCGGAAGTTACATTATAAATGCGTGCCACCGACGAATCGGCAACAATTTTAAGTTTTTGAATTTTTCCTGAAATATCTGCACCGCTGTTTTTGGTGAGGTGGGCAGAGAGAGTTTCGCACGAAATTGTGCCTTCAAAATTGCTGCTGTCATCGGCTCTGAGTCCAAAGTTTTTAAGCGTGTTTGGGTCGGAAAATTTCACAAATGCGTTTCCGCTAAGAGTAATTCGCTCAATGGGTTGCGCTGTGGTGATGATAATTTCTTGGTCAATTAAAGCCTTGTGGATATTGGCAGGTCCGGGGGTAAAATTCAACTGCGCCCGTCCGTTTTGATAAACAGAAAGCACACCAGCCTTTACCTTGATAACAAGACTTTTGTGCCCGTCGTCGGCGGCAGTCACCTTGATAGAATTTTCCTTTCCGCGCACTACCGTAACTTTAAGCATATCCGCCACAATAATTTTTTCAAAAATCGGCAGCGACTTCTCCTTAACAGTAATCTTTGGCTGCGAATGTAATGCAGTGACGGATAGTAATAAAAATATGGTGAGGATAGTGCGGTACACGGTTATTCTTCCTTATCTTTCTTGGTTTTGGCGGGTAGTTTTACTGGGTCTTTTACCTGATTGGGCTGCAAAACAAGCGGCACAAGTTCCATTGCTGTGCTTACGTAGATAAATTCTAAGCCGCGGATATAGAGTTCGTTGATTTCTTCGATGTCGCGTTTGTTTTCTACCGACATAAATATTGTTTTGATGCCGGCACGTTTGGCAGCGAGAATTTTCTCCTTGATGCCGCCAACGGGGAGAACGCGTCCTGAGAGGGTGAGTTCGCCGGTCATTGCCACAAAAGGTTTTACGGCGCGTTGCGAAAACAGCGAGGCAAAGCAAGTGAACATTGTGATACCTGCGCTCGGTCCATCTTTGGGCACTGCGCCTTCGGGTACGTGCAGGTGAACGTTGAACGCCTTGAACATACGGTTGTCGATTCCGAGTTTTTCTGCGTTTGATTTTACATATTGAAGGGCAATTTCGGCGCTCTCTTTCATCACGTTGCCGAGGTTGCCAGTTAGCGACAAACCTCCATTGCCACGGCTGAGGCTCGATTCCACATAGAGAATTTCGCCACCTGCGGCTGTCCACGCCAAGCCTACCACCACGCCGGGAATATCGTTGGTGTGATATTCCTCGTGGAGATACTTGGGTATGCCGAGTTGTTTTTCAATCTCTTTTTCGGTGAGCGACGGGGCTTTTTCGTTGGATGCAATTTTTACGGCTGCCGTGCGTGCAAGCGACGAAAGCACGTTGTTCAACT
>JAGCNK010000169.1 GCA_017645985.1 Bacteroidales bacterium
ACTCCGCATTCTTCCACGGAGCCAAAAACGGAAGTATGGGCTTTCAGGCATTTTCAAACGCCACAGGTTTCGACGACTAATTTGGACGCACCGAGTTTGATCAAAGCAAGCGATTTGGCGGCGAGGCAGAGTTCGACGGCTACTGGGCTATCTGGGACGAGCCCTTCCTGCAATATTTCTGCGCAGAGATGAACTTTTTCCGTCAGCCGTTTGTTAGCGCTGTGTTCACAGCCACAAGCCACCATCCGTTTCAGATTCCCGAAAAATACGAAGGTAAGTTTCCCGAAGGCACTCTCGAGGTTCACAAATGCATAGGCTACACCGACTACGCCCTGCGACGCTTTTTTGAGGAGGCTAAAAAACAGCCGTGGTACAACAACACCGTTTTTGTAATCACCAACGACCACACAAACCTCACCGACCATCCTGAATATCAGACAGATTTGGGAGTGTTCACTGGTCCTGTGATTTTCTTCTCGCCTGGCGACCCCGATTTCAAAGGCTGCCACGAGGGACTTGCTCAGCAAATCGACATTATGCCCACATTGCTCGGCTACCTGGGTTACAACCGTCCGTACATAGCTTTCGGACAGGATTTGCTCAACACGCCCAAAGAAGAGACCTTTGTGGTTAACTATCCCAACGGCGTGTATCAGTTTGCCAAAAACGGCTACGTGATTCAGTTCGACGGCGAAAAAACCACCGCAGTATACTCTCTCGACGACAAGCTGATGCAAAACAACATCCTCGGCACAGTTGACATCACCGATATGGAGCGTCAACTAAAAGCGATAATTCAGCAGTATATGAGCAGAATGAATGAGAATAGGATGACTGTCAACGAAATTCAGTAAGAGAAACTGCTAAAAATATAGCCTTACACAATTTTTTTGAAAAATTTTAGCCTTTTTTGATACGCTGTTAATTTTTTTTGCGTAACTTGCCAAACAGAAAAATTATGGTGTAATATGGCGTTTGCCACACCTTAATATAATAGTAACAATCTGCGGACGGAAGATTGTCCGCCATAAAACAGGTTTTATTAACGTTCGTAAAAAAACTATGGCATCAAAGAACTGACACCCGACTATGTGTTTGAAACGAGTTGGGAGGTCTGCAACAAGGTTGGCGGCATCCATACCGTCGTCTCCACCAAGGCGCAGACTATGAAAGAAAAATTCGGCGACCATCTGATAATGCTCGGTCCCGACATTTGGCGCAACAACGAAGAAAACCCTGAGTTCCGCGAAGACAAGACCCTCTTCTCCGACTGGAAACACACTTTGGAACGCAAGGGACAGCGCGTTAGAATCGGCCGCTGGAACATCATCGGCGAACCTATCGTTATCCTCGTGGACTTTTCCGCCAACGTCCCCAAGAAAGACAAAATTTTCGCAGAATTGTGGGAAACCTACAAACTCGACTCCATCTCAGGCGACTGGGGATATATTGAGCCGGTAATTTTCGGTTACACAGCAGGTCAGGTGATCGAAAGCTTCTGTGCATACAACCTCAAACCCGAAGACCGCGTTATCGCCCATTTCCACGAATGGATGACAGGCGCAGGTATTCTCTACATCGAAAAATACGCACCCGAAATTGCGTCGGTGTTCACCACTCACGCCACTTCGATAGGCCGCAGCATCGCTGGCAACGGTCAGCCGCTCTACGGACCACTCAAAAGTTACAACGGCGACGAAAAAGCACGTCAGCTTGGTATGGTGGCAAAACAGAGCTGCGAAAAACTCTCTGCCCTCACCGCCGACGGATACACCACCGTGAGCGACATCACCGCTCAAGAGTGTGAGCAGTTTACCGAGCGCAAGGTTGACATTGTTACACCCAACGGATTTGAAGATGACTTCGTTCCCAAAGGCACGGTGTTCGACAAGAAACGTAAGTCCGCACGCGACATTATGCTCAAAGTGGCATCCAAAATGTTCAATCAGAAATTCACCGACAGCACCAAGATTCTTGGCACAAGCGGTCGCTACGAATACAGAAACAAAGGTATCGACGTATTCTTGGACGCTCTAAAAAACATTCAGGATGGCGGCAAACTCAAAAACGACCTTCTGGCGTTCATTATGGTTCCCGCCAACAACTACGGCGCACGCGAAGACCTCAAGAAAGCTCTCGCTGACGATTCGGCAACTGTTACCAACGACCAATACAACAAATACCTTACACACGGACTTCACCACGTAGAATACGACGCTATTGTAAACCGTGCTAAACAACTTGGCTTGGACAACAGTCCCGAGAACAAAATCAAACTGATTTTTGTTCCCTCGTATCTCAAAGGCGACGACGGCATTTTCAACGTTCCCTACTACGATTTGCTTATCGGTATGGACGTTACGGCATTCCCCTCATACTACGAACCTTGGGGCTACACACCGTTGGAGAGTATCGCATTCAGCGTGCCCACCATCACCACCGACCTCGCAGGTTTCGGTAAATACACCGAAGGTATTATGCCCAAGGATTCAAAACCCGTTACAGTGCTTCACCGCACCGACGAGAACTATCACGAGGTATGTCAGAAACTTGCCGAAGCAGTTGTTGAGTATGTTTCAGCCGACAAAGCCACAGCCGAGAAAAACCGCAAGGCTGCATATCAGCTGTCGCAGCAATTCCTCTGGAAAAACCTTAACAAATTCTATATCAAGGCATACGCCACCGCAATGGAGAAATCAAAACCGCGTGTCGACAATGCCGACTTTTCAAAATATTCATCAGAACCGTATAACATAAAAGAAATAAAAGTGAACAAACCAATTTGGAGAAACATTCAGGTTCAGCCCAACCTCTCAGGCAAATTCAAAGGCTTGGAAGAGATGTCTTACAACCTTTGGTGGTGCTGGAACTA
>JAGCNK010000170.1 GCA_017645985.1 Bacteroidales bacterium
ATAAAGCTCATTCCGTCTTTGTATTCGAGTACGTTGTGGAGCTCTTTGTAATAGCCTTCTACCGAAAACTCCCATCCTTTGGCTTTGGTGCAGTATGCGCCCACGGAGTATTGGTCGGCGGTTTCGGGCTTGATATTCTGTGTGATAGGCACCCAGAGGTCGGTGGGCAGTGCCAATGGCGACGACGTGAGCAAGTGAACGCATTGGCTCATACGCGAATACGATGCCTTTACTGTCCAGAACGGCGTGACGGTGTATTTCAGCGAAAAACGCGGTTGGATAGTGTGGTAAGCCTTGTCCTGAACTTTGAACAGCGTGTAGGCGATGCCGGGAATGGCGTGCAGCTTGCTGGTGATTTTCCATTCGTCTTCGGCATAGAGCGACAACTCGTTGGCATAGATGGTTTTGCCGCCAGGTATCACCGATGTGGAGTCGATGTTGTTTTCGGGGTCGAGCGATGATTTTGATTTGATTTTTGAAATCGAGGTTTCGGGTTTGAACTCGTGGTATATGTAGTTGAAACCGAACTTGATGGTGTGGCGGTCGGATGCCATAAAGTCAAAGTCGGACGCCGCGCCGAGGTCTATGATCGACGAGTTGTATTCCGAACTTGAAAACTCGTTCCAACTGCCGTGCGGACCGTCGCTGCTGTCGTCGTATTCCGAACCTATCGACATATTGTATTTGTTGTAAGATAGTGTGGTATTGGCAAATAGGCGGGGCGAGAACACGTGGTTCCAGCGGACGGTGCTTATCAGGTTGCCCCAGCGGAGATAGATTTTGTCGTTGAATTTGTCGGTGCGTGTGCCGTAGATGAGTTCGCCGTTCTCCTCGTTAAACGAGCTCTCTTCAAAATTCTCTTTGTACTTGTCGCGAACCCAGAACTTGTCGACACCTCGGTAGAAACTAACGTAGAGGCGGTCTTTGTCGGAGAATTTGTGGTTTACTTTGGCGTTGAAATCGTAAAACCAATAGCCTGTGTTTAGTTTTTCGTCTTCATCTACCGATGCCTGGGCTATTTTTAGCACAGGATACATCAGCAGCGACAGATAAGTGGTGCGTGCCGACAGCGAAAACGAGGTTTTGTCTTTGACGATTGGTCCGTCGATGTTGAATCGCGACGTGAGCAATCCAATCGAGAAGTTTGCGTGGTAGTTGTTCATATCGCCGTCTTTGGTGCGTACGTCGATAACTGAAGAAACTCGTCCGTTGTATCTTGCCGGAAACGATGATTTATAGAAACTTACCTTTTTTACAGCCTCGGGAGTAAACACCGAGAAGAATCCGAAACAGTGGTCTACTTTGTACACTGGCGAACCGTCTAAGAGAATGAGGTTTTCGTCGCCTCCGCCGCCTCGGACGTAAAGCGCGGATGCTCCTCCAACGCCTTGCTGCACGCCCGGAGTAAACTGTATTGCTCGCAAAACGTCGGTTTCGCCTAAGAGCGACGGCGTATGCTCTATCATTTTTACAGGAATATCCAACGAACCCATTCCTGTGGCTTGGATGCCAACATCCTGACGCTGAGCAGTTACCACAACTTCGTCTAACTGCACGTTGTCGGATAGCTGGATATTCATCAGGGTGTCGTTGGTGAGGTTGATGTCCACGTTTTTGGGATTGTAGCCCACATACGAGAAACTCAGCGAGTGTGCGCCCTCGGCAAGGGTGAGCGAATAAAATCCAAAAACGTTGGTGATAGTGCCTTGGAGCGTGGCTTTGTCGTAGATGGTGGCTCCGATGGCGGTTTCAGAAGTCTTTTCGTCGGTGATGTAACCGCTTATGGTATACTTCTTTTGTGCCGACAATGTGCTCGATAAGCATATTGTCAGCATTGCTGCCAATAATAATCTTTTCATAATTTCAATAATAAGTTTGTTTTGGTAAATAGTTTGGCAAATATACACATTTATTGGAAGTTGAGTGGTGTGAGGATATAAATTTTGCGTTAAAAGCCGCGGCGGATTTTTTCTATTTGTGCAAAACACCTTATATTTGTAACCCAAAATCAATCGACAAAGCAAAAACGTGACAGAATGAAACCAAAACTACCGCTTGTAAGTTACGAGGTTACAATGAGTTGCAACCTGAAATGCCGTTTTTGCTACAATCATTACAAAAACACGGGCGATACTCCTCAGCATTCGTCGTACAAAATGGCGGACAAAACTCTGCGCCGTATTTTCAAGGTGTTCGACGTGGGACAGGTTACCTTTACCGGCGGCGAACCGTTTACTGCCGAGCGTTTTGGCGAACTTGTGCTTACGGCAAGGCTCAAAGGCGCAAAGGTGAGCGTGATATCCAACGGCAATTTTGCCCCGGTGGAAAGATATGTCGAACTCACCAAACTCGGCGTCAACCTTTTTGAACTGCCAGTGCATAGTTATAATCCTGACGTTCACGACTTTATGACCCGTGTGAAGGGTTCTCACCAAAAGTCGCAAAGTATTATTTCCGCCCTTAAAGGTCAGGGAGTTACGCCCACGGCAGTTTTGGTTCTTACCAAGTTCAACACCGAAAACGTGGCTGAGACTATACGCTATATCCATTCGCTCGGTATCAGTCAGATGATGCTCAACCGCTACAATATCGGCGGCGAGGGTGTGATTAATCCTTCGGAGATTATGCCGTCGGAATCGGAGTTGAAAAACGCTTTCAAGGCTATTTCCGACGAGGCGTTGAACTTGAAAATGACCGTTTTTTCAAGTGTCTGCACACCGATGTGTGTGTTGAATCCTGCTGATTACAAGGGAATTAGGTTCTCGTCTTGCTCGTTCGACATTACACGCCGTCCTGTCACTATCGACTATCTTGGCAATCTGCGTTTTTGCAACCATTCGCCAGTGGTTTTGGGAAATATCCACACCGACACTCCCGAAAAGATTTTCAGCAATCCTGCCGCCAAGATGTGGGAGAGCGTTGTGCCCGACTATTGCAAGGAGTGCGGCAAGTTTTCGGTTTGCAAGGCGGGATGCCGCGCCGCCACGCAACAATGCGGAATGGATCTCGACAAACCTGATCCTATAATTTTTTATTACCATCAAAACTAACTATGGATTTTATCGTAGCCCTCAAAGAACACCGTCATTTAGGCTTTTTGCTTGTGCCTCATTTTGTGGAACTGTCTTC
>JAGCNK010000171.1 GCA_017645985.1 Bacteroidales bacterium
GCAAAAGATTTTAGGTTGATTTTTACGATACCCTTGGTGCAAGCGGCAAGCAGGTAGTGGTCGTTGGTGATGGTGATGCCGAGACATCCGTTGATATTGTGGTTGATAGAGTCGGGCAGGGGAGGAGCAAAGCTCTCTTTCGCCAGGTCGTAAAAGAGAAAACCTTTGGTGCAGCCTATCCAGATGCCGTGGCTTATGCTGTCGTATTTGAGCGAGCCGATAAAGTCGATGGGCAAAGAGGTGGATTGCGGAGTGAGGTTCTTGACCACCTTGAGCTGACGCGAGTCGAAAATAGATATTCCGTTGCCCCAAGTGCCGAGCCAGAGCACACCCGGAGCCACAGGTTCAATGCTGCTGATGGAGTTGTGGGGCAGTCCCGACGATGTGGTGAAGTGCCTGAACTTGCCCGTGCCGCTTTTCATCATATTGAGCCCGCCCTCGATACATCCCGCCCAGATGGTGTTGGTGCTGTCCACGTAGATGGAGTTTACAGGTCCGCTGGCAATCGACGACTCGTCGCCGGGCTGGTGGGTGTGGTTTTTGATTCCGATGATGGGTTTCGACAGCTTGTTGATTCCTCCCGATTCGGTGCCTATCCAGATGATAGAGCCGTCGCAGAAGAGGCAGTTGATAAAGTTGCTGTTGAGCGATTTGCCAAACCTTGCGTTTTCGTTGTTCTCGATGCTGGCAAAGCAGTCGTTCATAGAGTCGTAAAAGTTGAGACCCTTGAGCGTGGCCACGAGCAGCTGTCCGTTGTCGGCAATCTTGAGGTCCGAGATAAGGTTCTGCGTTATGGTTTTCGGGTCGTTGTCGCTGTGGCGGTAGGTCTTGACGCCCGGCACGGATGGGTTGAACCTGAAAAGTCCGTCGTTGGTGCCCACCCACAGTTCGTTTTCCTTGGCGGTGATACACTTTATATTATTACAAGGCAGATTGGCGAGAGCCGGCGAAAACGCTTTGGCGGTGATACCCATGTTGTCGTCGGCGATAAGCTTCATCACGGTGTTGTCGATTCCGGCGAGCATCTGTCCGTCGTATTCAAAAATGGCGGTGATGGGGTATTCCGAATCGTAGCGGCTGTACAGAGTGTTGATGTACGAAATGCTGCCGTTGGTAGAGAAGCTTGTTTTGAAAATAGAGCTGCCTGTGGCTGTGTAGATGCTGCCCTGGCTGTCTTTTACGATAAACGACCCGCTCTGTTTCAGGAGGTTCTGGTTTACGTTGGCAAAGAGCTGGATGCTGCATTCGCTGCCGTCGTCGAGGTTGAGTATGTCGATTCCCCCTTCCGACAGAATCCACAGACGGTTGAAATTGTCTTCGCAGGTCTGAATCACAAAGTTGCTTTTTACCGGCACTGCCGAGCGTGTGGTGAAATGCTTGTAGTCGTATCCGTCGTAGCGCAGCAGTCCGCCTCCGTAGGTAGAAATCCAAATAAAGCCGTGGCTGTCTTTGTAGATGTCGTTGACAAAGTTGTTGGGCAGGCCGTCCTCAACCGTTATGTACGAAAACAGTGCGTCGGCGTACGGCGTGGGATACTGTGCCGCCGCCGGAGCTGCCAGGCAAAGCAGCGCGGTTATGATAATGATTTTTGTCTTCAAGATGTCTTTCGTTTATCAGGTTCGGTTACAAAGATAGTGATAATGTTGGTAAATTATTCGAAAAAAAGCGTAAAATTTTGACTGTCCACCATTTCTGAACCTTTGTCCACCGCCGCCGGCTGTGCGATACTTAATTTTGTCAATCCTTAAACTCTAATTCTGATATTATGGACAAAGTGAAGAATCTATTATTGACATTAACAGCGGCATTTCTGCTATCGTGCGGCGGTTTCACGCCTTCGCCCGAGCCCAATCCCTGGGACGACGACTATTCCGCATTTATCCGCACACCCGAGCAGTGGGGAGTGTACAACGTGCACGACCCCTGCGTGCGCAAGTTTGGCGACACATACTACGCATATTCCACCGACGCGGTATTTTTTACTCCTCCCAAGGATGGCGAAAAACACGAGCCTTTGAAGATGGGCAATATCCAGATGCGCAAAAGCAAGGATCTGGTCAACTGGGATTTTCTTGGATGGGCATTCGACTCTATTCCTTCCGAGGCGTGGAACTATGTGCATGCCATCAGCGGCGACAACACGTCGCGTGGTCTGTGGGCTCCGTTCGTATATAATTATAAAGGTGTTTACCGAATGTACTACTGCCTGTCGACATTTGGCAGAAAGGCTTCGTACATAGGTCTGGCAGAATCGCCCTCGCCCGAAGGTCCTTGGAAACATATTGACTGCGTGGTAAAAACCGACGACAGTTCGGAGATGAACGCCATTGACCCTACTGTGATAGAAGATGTTGACAACCACCGCCTTTGGATGGTTTACGGATCTTTTTTCGGAGGAATATTCGCCTTGGAGCTAAATCCCGAAAACGGACTTGCCCTACGCCCCGGCGACCAGGGACACCTTGTGGCTCATCGCGCCAACTATCAGAACGACAATATGGAAGCACCCGAAGTGGTGTACAATCCGCTTACCAAGAAATACTACCTTTTTGTAAGCTACGGTCCACTGGTAACCACCTACAATGTGAGGGTTTCGGTGTCAGACCGTCCCGAAGGTCCGTACAGCGACTATTTCGGCGTGGATCCCCGCAAGGAGGTGAACACTCTGCCCGTGCTTACCGCGCCTTACCGTTTTCAAGGACATCCCGGCTGGGCGGGTCTTGCCCACTGCTCGGTGTTTGACGACGGCTGCGGCAACTATTTCATAGCAAGCCAGGGACGCTTGCAACCAGACAATATGATGATGGACTTTCATATCCGCCGTTTGTTTTTCAACGCCGACGGCTGGCCGGTGGTGTCGCCCGAGCGTTACGCAGGAGAGAATCTCCGAAATCTTTCGGCATCCGACCTGTGCGGAGTGTGGGAGGTGATTACCATAAAGGACAACGAAGAACCCCGTCAGCTAAAAGACGGACAATCAGACGGTACCAAGCTGCTGAAAAACGAGACAAACGTCTCTACCGAAATAGCCATCACCGAAACCAACATTGTGGATTTCGACAACAACACCTTTACCCTCAAGTTGGACAATTATTCCATCAAAGGTGTAAAAGTGTTCCGTGGACACGATTGGGAGCTGGAAACCAGCACGTTGCTGTTTTCGGCAATCAACAGCGAAGGCTTCTCGGTGTGGGGTAAGAAAATAAAATAATTGTTTATCCACTTATTGCGGAAATATGTCCACCACCGTTTGGCACTTTGCATCGTATCTTTACAACAGAAACAAATTACAATTTTTAGACTTAAATTTAGTAAATATGAAAAAGTTAGTTTTAATTCTTATGGGGCTTTTGCTTATGTCGCCGACATTTGCACAAAATGGAAGCCCGGTTACCGTAAAAGGTAAAGTAGTAGACGAAACCAATAGTCCTTTGATTGGTGCCACCGTTTCGGTAAAAGGCACAAGCAACGGCACTATCACCGACCTTGACGGAAATTTTGAACTTTCCGCCACATCCGACGCTGTTATCGTTTTCACTTATGTAAGCTACATTACACAAGAGATTAATGTAAACGGCAATGGCGACCTCGGAACTATTGTAATGGAAGAGGATTCCAAATCCCTTGAACAAGTGGTTGTTATCGGCTATGGAACTCAGAAAAAAGTAGACCTCACCGGTTCTGTTGCCATTGTGGATGCCGACGAAATGAAAAAGGTGTCGAAATCAAACATCTCGTCGATGCTCGAAGGAAAAGTGGCAGGCGTGCAGATTACATCCGACGGTCAACCCGGTGCCGACCCGAATGTACGTATCCGCGGTATCGGTTCGTTTGGCAGCACCGCACCTTTATATGTAATAGACGGTGTGCCGATGGGAACATCTATCCGCGATTTTTCGCCAAACGACATAGCTACTATCCAAATTCTTAAAGACGCATCTGCCGCAGCCATCTACGGTAGCCGCGCTGCCAACGGCGTGGTAATTATCACCACTAAGCAGGGCAAGCAAAATCAGCCAATGAGAGTTGATTACAGTGGTTATTTCGGTTTCGACCAGGTTAGCAAGTCAGTGTATGATGTGATGGACGCTGAAACTTTTACTCAGTATATTCAATTATCAGCCGAAAATTCTGGCACTCCGCTTACCAATATGGTGGGTTACGATCCCAACTCAGAACACTATTTCTTAAAACCTGAAAACTATGTCAATACCGACTGGTTTGATGCTGTGTTTAAAACAGGAACACGTCAGAATCACAATGTCAACCTTTCGGGTGGCAGCGCCAAGTCAACTTACAATATCGGTCTCGACTATTTTGATCAGAAGGGCTGCGTAGAGGGCACAGGTCCTAACTACAAACGCTACACCGTGCGTGTCAACAACACTATGGACGTGAAGTTTATAAAACTAAAAACCGGCATTGTTTACTCACACTCCGACCAAAACAATATGTTTATGTCGAATGGAAACGAATTTATTCAGGGTTTGAGCGGCGACCAGGGCAACTTGATGTCGTCTATCCTCACAATGCAGCCAACAATACCCGCCATTGATGGTTCTTCGTGGGTGTTGGACGAACTATATCCAGGAGCTTCAGCCTTTCCATACGATGCTTACGGATACGGCGTTTACAACACTACGCTACATGGCGAAATTGCTCAGTCTAACCCACTTGTACTCAATAATATAATCGATCGTACCTATCAGGTAGACCGTATCGTGGGTACTGCAAGCACTAATGTTGACCTCTTTGGAATGTTTGGTCATCAATTAGCAAACCACAAGCTTTCGTACAATATCAACCTCTCTTACAGCAAAACATACGCTAAGGATTTTGTTTGGATTCCCACATGGTTTCAATCAGACAAAATCAAACACACCGCTGCCGACGCACGTCTCGACCAAGGCTACCGTCAGTATACCGACGCACTTATAGAAAACACCATCAGCTATGATGGCACATTTGGCGAAAAGAACCATTTGAACATAGTTGTAGGTCAGACTTTCGAATCAGAGTTTTATCACAATCTTGCAGCCTGGGGTTACGATTATTCCACACCTATTTACCTTCAGATTACTAATGCAGCCGAGCGCGACGCTACTTCTTACGAAGATGAGCACACCTTGGCATCATACATCGGACGTCTTTCTTACGACTTCGACGGTAAATACCTTTTGCAAGCAACAGTTCGCCGTGATGGTAGCTCACGTCTTTCGAGCGACGACCGTTGGGGTTGGTTTCCCTCTGTTTCGCTTGGTTGGAGATTAGACCGCGAGGATTTCTTCCCTGTTAGCGACCAAGTTGTAAACCTTCTCAAATTCCGTGGCAGCTACGGTATTCTTGGTAACGAAAATATCGGTAACTACCGCTATATGGAAACTATGAACCGCAACAACTTTGCTTACTCATTTGGCGGCAAAATTAAATACGGTTCGGCAGTGTCGTCGTTTGTCAACACTCAGATTGCCTGGGAAAAGAAAAAATCTACCAGCGTAGGTTTCGACCTCGGAATGTTTGGCAATCAGTTTGAGTTTACATTTGAATGGTATAAAAATGTTTCGTCGGATCTTCTCTACGAAGTTCCTGTGCCTGTGTCGGCAGGTGTAAGCAACACCACAGTAACAATGAACGCTGCCGAAATGGAAAACTCGGGCTTTGAATGGAGCGCAGCTTACCACAACAGCAAACACCAGATTAAATACGATATCTCTGTTAACGCATCTACATTGAAAAACAAAGTGGTTTCGCTTGGCTTTGGTCAGGGCTACTATCTCAGCGGTGACTGTATGACCAACCTCGGCGAAGAACTTGGCCGTTTTTATGGTTACAAATATCTCGGACTTATCGAGAGCCAAGAGCAGCTCGACGCTTGGAATGCTTACGCCGTAGGAAAAGGCAAAGCCGAATATCAAAAAGGAGCCCGCGTTGGCGACTGCCTCTACGAGGATATTGATCAAGACGGCGAAGTCACCGACAACGACCGCGATATTTTGGAATCAGGTATGCCTAAATTCAGCTTCGGTATCAGCGCACGGGCAGAATGGAAAGGTTTCGACCTTACAGTGTCTACATTCGGCGCACTTGGATACCATGTTACCGATTTTATCTACAATCAGCTTACCAGCTGCTACGGTGTAGGCAATAAAGATCCAAAAGTGCTTTCCGACGGTTATCCTAATGTTTATTACTCGGCTTCTGAGGCTGGACACACTCCATACGTATGGAACGACCTTTTTAGCGAGCGCAAGATCCAGAACGCCAACTATTGGAAAATAGCCAACATCGAACTCGGCTATAATTTTAGCGACGATTGGTTTAAAGGTGTTGTAACTAACGTAAGAGCCTATGTTTCTGGTCAGAATATTGCCACATTGAGCAAATACAAAGGCTATAATATCGACTACGCTCCCGGAACTTTTACTCCTGGTGTCAACTACTGCTCGTTCCCAACTCCGAGAACTATAATGTTTGAACTTCAATGTTCTTTCTAATTGTTTAACTTGTTTAATATTTGATAATTATGAAAATTCAAAATATAGCATTGGCCGGATTGGTAGCACTCACCGGCTTGGCATCTTGTGAGGACAACCTCGACATTGTAAACCCAAATCAGCAGTCTACGTCTGATTTTGGCAACAAAGCTACCGACCTTGAAGAAAATGTGATAGCATGTTACAACCGAATACGTATCGAAGGTACATACGCCCGTGTAGGCTACCTTTTAGACGTAGTTGCAGGCGATGAGGTAAACTCATACTCCGACAACGACTGGTGGAGACCATACGATTATCTTAACGCCTCTCACGTGGTTACCAACGACGACAGCCCTCTGCACTGGATTTTGCGCGATTTTTCGTACACTATCAAATCTTGCAACCAGCTGTTGTTTTATACCGAAAAATCCGACCTCGACCGCAATAGCGACACCTACAAGCAAGCACGCGGTCAAGGCTTGTTTATCCGTGCTTTGTCGTATTACGAACTGGCTTGCTACTATCAAAATGTTCCTCTCATTACCGACTACAATGCTGAAACTATCTTCGACCTTATGTCCTCAACCAACACTCAGGACGAGGTACTCGACCAAGTGGAAAAAGACCTTAAAGAGGCTATGGAGTTGCTTCCCTCGCGCGACAAAGGCGGTGAGTGGGAATGTGGACGTGCCACTTGTGGTGCTGCTGCCGGATACTATGCACGTACATTGATGTTCCGTCACAAATATTCCGAGGCTCTTGCCGTGCTAAAAGATATCATTGATGGCAAATACGGACATTATGAACTCACCGCTGATTATGGCGACAATTTCCGCTCTACTATTGAAAACTCTCCTGAATCGCTCTGGGAGGTTCAGTTTCTCGATTATGGCGTAGGTGGCTCTGATATGGAGTGGACTGCTGCCAATAACTCTAAGTCGTCAACTCAAGGTCAGGCTCTCGAAACTGTTTTTGGCAATGGCGACATTCTGGGTTGGAACGACCTCGCCGCCACCCCCTGGCTTTATCAAACATTCAAGAGCCAGAGAACCATAGACGGCAACGTAGACCCACGACTCTATTGGACTTTGATTTCTTACGAAGACGACTACAATAATATGGACGGTTTTGCTAATATGGCTTATACCGTTGAATATACCCGACATGTAACCACTGGCAAACGTATGGGTATTTCGGTGGCTAAGCACACTACTGCCCGCGAAAACCTTTACGACAAGATAGCCGCTGTAGGATTGAGCTGCGGTGTTAATATCCGCCTTATGCGTTATAGCGATGTGCTTTTGCGTGCCGCCGAATGCGAAAACGAAATCTCTGGTCCTACTGCGCAGGCTATTTCATGGATCAATCAGGTTCGTTCTCGTGCTGGTCTCAAAGAATTGCAGCTGTCCGACTTCCCCACGGCCGATGCACTATTTGAGCAGATTGCCAATGTGGAGCGTCCCACTGAGTTTGGCTGCGAACACGGTCGTATGCAAGATATAATCCGCTGGGGATGGCTCTACAATGATGGCCGCCTTGCCCAGCTCCGTAAACACGCCTGCACCTATTGGAACGACATTACCAAGGTAGGTGTATTACCCGAATCGCCTTCTGTTGCCAACGACGACCCGTTTGTGCACTGGTCGCCAGGACACGAGTATCTGCCTATCACAACATATAATTTGAATACAAACCCAAATCTCAAAGGCAACTCGGCCAACAGCGGAACTGCCAACACGCCTAATTTTAACGTGCATCCTGTAGTGGAGGGCATTGGCGTGCAATAAACGACTGTCTTTCACTCTAATCTGAAATATAATAATCTCCCTTGCCTTACTAATGGTAAGGGAGTTTTTTTTAAACCAATTGGATAATTTAAACGTATTACTAATTATGAAAAAGCTTGTATACATATTATCGGCGGCTGCATTGGCGTTGTCGGCTTGCAGCAAAGATTCTAACGACGGTACGCCCGTTATGCCCAACACTCCTGACAACAACGACAAAAATACTCCCTCAGAGTTGCCGCAGAATTCTGAGTTTGTTGTCCCTAACCAGAAGTACAACGACAACTATGCTTCGTATTCAGGGTGGGAAAACCACTCTAAGTGGAATCTTGCCAACACTCACGACCCTACGGTTTTCTTTTACAACGGTATGTACTATATGTTTGGCACCGACGCCTCGTACGGCAACGAACATTTGAAAAACACCAACGGCAAGCATTTCCAGGGCAAACGCTCTTACGACCTTGTAAACTGGGAATGGATTCCTGGCATTATGAACGAATACCCGCAGTGGGCTGCCGACTCGCTCAACGCTATTCGCTCGCGTATGGGTCTGCCCCAAATTAAAAAAGCCGACATTGCCGAAGGTTTCTGGGCTCCGTGTGCTCGTGTGGTTGATGGTAAGGTAAGACTTTATTATTCAGTAATATGCGACAATTTTATCGGAAACGGCAAAGCTGGCGACGCCAACTACGACGGCACTTGGACCGAGCGTTCGTTTATTGGTGTGATGGAGACAACCGACCCAGCAGGAGGTCCTTCTGCGTGGACAGATCTTGGATACGTTACCACTTCATCGTCTGACAAAGGTGTTGATTATAATCGCGTTAGCAAAACTAATTGGGACGGATATTTCTATTACAACGCCATCGACCCCACTTACATAGTTTGTCCCGATGGCAAGCACTATCTGATACACGGTTCGTGGCATTCGGGTTTTGCCCTTTTAGAGATTAATCCCGTAACAGGTAAAGCATTTAACAGCAAAGATTTAATAGGACTTGGTGAACCTTACGCCGACAATGCTGCCGACCTTGAAGCACGTTACGGTAAACGCATTGCCACCCGAGGATTGTCGCGCTGGCAGGCAGCTGAAGCTCCCGAAATTATCTACAAAGATGGTTATTACTACTTATTTATGGCGTGGGACGGTCTTGATGTGCCTTACAACACCCGCGTGGTGCGTTCGCAAAATATCGAAGGTCCTTACCTCACCAACCGTGGCGCAAACTTTACCGCTGGCGACGAGGCGACCAAAGTTTTCCCCATTGTAACTCATCCTTACAAGTTTAAAGACGGCTACGGATGGGTTGGAATTTCGCACTGCGCTGTTTTTCAAGATGATAAGACCAAAGAGTGGTTTTATATGTCGCAAGGCAGATTTCCTGCAAATGTGGGCGGCAATCAATATTCTAATGCATTGATGATGGGTCACGTGCGCAAGTTGGTATGGTGTCCGCGTTCGCCCGAAGAGCCCGACAACCTTTGGCCTATTGCATTGCCCGAACGTTATGCTAATGTGGCTTCTGGCGGATACAGCACCGAAATCACCAAAAACGAAATCGCAGGCGAATACGAACTTATCAACCTTGGCTACAACTATGGCAAGCAAGACGAGCCAGAGGCTGAAAACCTTGTTTTAAATGCCGATGGCACAATGTCGGGCGCATTAAAAGGCTCTTGGACATTCGACGCCGCTAAACGTTGGCTTACCCTTACATCCGATGATTTGCCCAACTCTACCGGCTCTGTTGTAGTATGCGTTGAGCGCGAACTCGATTGGGAAAAAGGCGTTGTAACCATTGTTTTTGCAGGTTCACATTGGAAACTTACTTACACCCTCTGGGGCAAGAAAGTGAAGTAGATTTGAGGTTATTTTATTTGGAGTTAGATAAAAAAGAATCCCCCGCCAGTCTTAGTGCTGTCGGGGGATTTGTTTATTTTGATTTTTTATGAGACCGTTATTAATGCGTCTTATTCAAACGAAAGTTTAGCGTGGTCGATTGTCATAGCCACTTTGCATTTCTCTGTTCCGATAGTGGGTGAATATGTGGTAGTGTAGGTGTATCCATCGTATTCTATACCATTGTATGATGTGCCATCAGCAACAGTTTTGGTGGTGATAGATACAACTCCTTGTAAGTATTTTAATGTGATTTCACAGTTGGCTTTTTTAATGATGTTTGCCATTCCTTTTCCCTCTTTAAACCAGTCATTGTCTACTTCTCCAGATTTGGTGGTGAGTGTAGTAACGATTCCTACTGCATTCGAGCCTGCTACATTATCCCAATTGTCGGGACGTAATGCTACTTTGTCGTTGCCGTCGGCATCTTTTACAAGTACTACCCAGCTATTCCACTGATTTTCACCTGATGTTTCTTGTGCGAATTTGAATGTAACTGATTCGCCACTTCCAAGTTCTACAAAGTCTGTGATGGAAGAATTGTAGTCGGCGGTTGTGCTTCCTATTTCGCCTGTGATGCTGTGCGATATTTCAGTATAGCTTTCTTCTTGTAACGAAACTTCCAACTTAGCGTTAAACTCTTTGTATGTAACAGTAATAACATATTTGTCGGTTAACGAAGATGGAGCGGTGGTAATCTCGGCAGTGTAGTCGTTTGGCGAGATGATGATGTCAGCGGTACTTGTTTTACCTAACACGTTTTTGATATATTTGGTGATATCAATATCATCTTTTGTAGGCGGTGTGGTAGTTCCTGGTTTATAGTAGAATATCTTAGAAGCTGCCTCTATCTCTATAGATTGAATGGGAGCCGTCACTTCAAGGTTGTATGTAGTAGCCACGGCTGGTCCGTAGTTTCCTTTCTTGGTTTTGCTGTACGATACCACGATTGTCTTTGTGCCAACAGAAGTTAAATCGGGCACCACGTTGAAAGTGATATCTTTCTTTTTAGCAATTACAGTAGCACCGTTGTCGAGAGTTACTATTGCCTCGGCGTCTTTCCAGAAATCTTCGTCGCCGAGTTCAAGTGCAGTGGGAAAGCCTTTTACAGCGATGGATACAGGGAAGTGGTCTTCGCCCATATCTACTTCTCCTATAGAAGATTTTGGGTCTTCTTCGCCCACTTTGTTGGAGTAGTAGAATTGAATGTAAGATTCTTCGCATACAATAAACACCCTTACAAATTCACCGTCGGTGGCAATTCCGCTTTCTTGGTTACATTCCCACTCTTTTTCGTCGGAAGTTTTTGTGTTAGATTTGATAACAACCTTACCTCCATTGTCTCTGATGATGGTGAGCTGAACATCGGCCTTGTTCATCGAAGCAAGCCACGATGCCCAAGCGTTCTCGCTGTCGAGCGAAGTCATATTACCTGAAAATACTGCGTTGTCTGTTAATACGTTGTCCCAACGGTCGGCACGCTGTCCCAGATATTCCACGTATCCATTGTCTTTCTCGCTGATGTTTGCATCTGAGGTTACCATTGCAACCCAGTTGTGATAGTTAGCTTTGCAGTCGGAGTAGTTGCGGAATTTAAGCATAAGAGTGTCGCCTTTTCCGAGTTTGTAGTATTTCGAAAAAGTTGTCCACCAAGGGTTGGTAAACTCTCCGGTGATACCAATCTGATACGGTTCTTCAACACTTTCGAGTGCGTCAAGTAATGCCTTTTTTCTGGCGTTTTCTTCTGCTGCCTGGCTGATACGATCTTGGATATTTTCCGGCTCGTTGATGTCGTAGAGCTCCCCTTTGTAGCAGCCGTAGAATGTTGCTGTTGTGAGTGCCGCTGTGCACATAGCCAGCAGCTGTAATTTTACCTTTTTCATAATTTAGTCGCTTTATATATTAGTACTTTATTTTATTAAAATTAGTACCGCTAAGATACGGCATAGTAATGAAACGGGGGTGGACAAAAAGTTTTTATAGGTGGACAAACAAAAAAAATCCGCAGACATTCACTTGCTACAGTGATGCTGCGGATTATATCTATGGAAACAACTATTATGCTAATTGTTTTCGGGGCGGAGCTTGCGTACTGTTACCGCGGTCTGCCACATTTCGCTTTCGCGGAGAGCTTTGAGCTCTTTTTCGAGACCTTCGCGATAGTCGGGCTTAGAGTTGGCGTCGATAGAAATCTGAGCCTCGTTGCCGCATTTTACGCTTTCGTAAAGTTTCTGAACCACGGGTTTGATGGCGTCGTGGAAACGGGGGAACCAATCCAATGCACCGCGCTGTGCTGTGGTTGAGCAGTTGGCGTACATCCAGTCCATACCGTTTTTAGCAAATAGAGGTCCAAGGCTCTGAGTGAGTTCCTCAACAGTTTCGTTGAAAGCCTCAGAAGGAGAGTGGCCGTTCTCGCGGAGCACTTCGTATTGAGCCAAGAGAAGACCCTGGATAGCGCCCATCAACGAACC